>NZ_AOGW02000019.1 GCF_000332495.1 Leptospira terpstrae serovar Hualin str. LT 11-33 = ATCC 700639
TTTCCTTATTTCTTTTTTTAAAGTTTCTTCTTCCATTTTTTTTCCTTTTTGATTAAATTTATATAGCTTTCGCATAACGAACTAGGGGAGACGACGTTCCTCGTAGCTGAGCCTGCGAACGCAGGCGTTAGCGTCGGCGCGCTTCTTGCGATCGCAAGAAAGCGTGACGGAGAGGAATGTGGCGCAGCCCAAGCGAGGCCTTGTGCCGAAGCGCAGCGTTTCCCCGTTGTTATACGACGTTCGGAGTTAGAGAGGGGAGCTACAGTTCCCCTTTTATTAGTTTTTCTATTTTATCTTTTGGCGATTTATAATCATTGTCACCAAAACCTTTAGAATTCATTTGTATTTTTAATTTTTCGAAATTTAATCCAGTACATGGTCCAGAAGGATTTGAATTATTTATTCCCGCCATCCAATTACATGCCATTTTGAAATAACCGAAAGCATTTGGATGAATACCATCAGGTGAGTAATCATTTTGATCATTTAAGAGATTAAACATATTTACTACCCTGACTCTAGCTTTTATAATTGGTGGTAGAGCGTTATATTTACTATCAATAAGACTATTGTATAATTGTATTTGGGAATTTAGATTTGAAAACTGTTGATTAATGGAGGAAATTTGAATTATTTTAGCAACAACGACAGTCGTATTTGTATTTGCTGCTAGAATATTATTAATAATAATAAATAGGTTATTAGCAGCGGTTTCGTAAGATTTATTTTGTAGAATGTCATTTGTACCAGCATGTAATAATATAAAGTTGGAAAAACTAGCGAAGGTTGAGATTTGCATTAGCTGGTCTGTTCGATAACCTGGATAACCATCATGAGTTTGAGTATTAGTTATCCATTGTAAATTATAGGATCCACCGCTTTGGTAACCTTCAGTAGTAAAATATAATCCTAAACCTTGAGTAGCAAGTAAAGTCAACCATCCTCTATATCCACCTCCAGCCAATGCAGGAGGCATACAAAGTTGTTGGTTAATTTGTGAAACGTAACAATTACCCCAATCAGAAAAACCAACACCATAAGTGATAGAATCACCGAAAGGTCGAATAAGAATGGGCTGTAACGATTGTGCAGTTAAACTAGTTAAGTTGGAATAGATGACTAGCAGACAGGCAAATAGGATTTTCTTAATATTTTGTTTCATATTTTTCTCTTTTATTAAAATTTATTCCGACGAATGTCGTATAACGAACTAGACTAACCGACGTAGGCTGACCCTGAGTCCCGGAACGGGACGTTAGGGACTGGCACGGAGCTTGCGTATGCAAGCGAGTGACAGAAAGCCTATGTGTCGCAGACCAAGCGAGGGCGAAGTCCCGAAGCGCAGCGGTTAGTTGCTGTTATACGAAGTTCAAAATGCTTGATTTTTATTCTGAAGGTGAAGTTTCATTTTGTATGATTTCTGTTTTATCTATTTCTTCAAATTCTTCTTTGAATTTTTCTTTATAAATTTCTGGAAATCTAGGATGTTTTCTCAATTCCTTGAATATTGGCCATTCTTTGAATGCTTCCTTTGGTAAGTCATTTGAATCTGCAATTTTTCCCATCAGTAAAAGAGCATCATCAAGCTTATTTTCAAGCGAGTATTTCGCAACTAAGATTTGATTGTTTAAGCCACTCCAAGAAGTTGAATTTAGCAATTTTTGACATTCTTCTTCTTTACCCATCCATTTTAATGTTTGTGCTTTATTTAGTAGAATAAATCTATCTATTTCCGCTTCTTTTATTTTTATCTCTTTTGAAGTTGCAAAATTAAGAAAGACTAGAGCCATTTCATATTTTTCATCAAATATTAAATTATAACATAGGCTATTTAATTCAGAATCAGCCTCCGCTGATTCTGATGGGAAGTGCTTTCTCCAAATAATTTGTATAAATTTTATTCCAAATTCAAAAACAAGATTAATGGAGTTTCTGATATAATGGGAATCTACTTCAAGTATTTGGCCTTTCTGAACAGTTACCGGGTTTTTACAGAATTTTGTATTATTGCAATTTGTTATATACTGTTCATTTACTACTGCATTCGTATGTACTAATAAATTTCTTCTTTCCGTTAATTCAATATAATTAGCAATGAGGTCTTTATCTGAAAAGAGCGTAAGATTTAATTTGGTTTCTAATTGTTCTAACTGTTTTAAGTGATTTTCTCTAAGCAGTGATTCAATTTCTCTTTCGATTATGCGAGACTTGAGTTCTTCTAAATCAGAATAATTAAATATTTCTTCAAATGTAAGCGTTTTTTGACTTGTTTTTAGAGAGTTTTCTTGTTGTGAATATATTTTTTTCAGAATATCTGATATTAAAATATCTATTTGTGAGACTAAGGATACAATTAAGCTCCTTGGCATAAATCTAGCTGCATTCCCCAGAGAGATTATTTTTTTTTGAGATTTTCTGATTTTGTTGTGATGTATGACCGGGATTTTGTAAGTTTTTTTCTCCTGATCATCGTTGGGTTCAGATTCTTTTTCAGCATATGTTTCTAGCACTTCCGTAAAATCTTGGATTGCATTGCTAGCAGCTTCAGCAATAGTTTTCGAAAGTAGTTCTTGTGCTAGGTAATAGGATTCTATTGAGTTGTAAAAGTTATTGTGTATTTTTTTCATATTTTTTGAATTTCGTATAACGAACTAGACTAACCGACGTAGGCTGACCCTGAGTCCCGGAACGGGACGTTAGGGACTGGCACGGAGCTTGCGCATGCAAGCGAGTGACAGAAAGCCTATGTGTCGCAGACCAAGCGAGGGCGAAGTCCCGAAGCGCAGCGGTTAGTCGCTGTTATACGCCGTTTTTTTTATACAGGAATTTTCCTACTTAGCTGAGAATTCCATTTCTTCATTTTTATATAAAACGAATTTTTTATCGAAATCATAGGTGAAATTTATAGTAAGATCTCTTGGTGTAATAATTTCTAGAATATTTTTGTTTTTTTGACTGCTTTCATTAAATGAAATGATATTTCTAATACACATTTGAAAATCATTTCCAGTTTTTAGAATATCTTCATTATACGGATGAAGATCATTAATATAATAGGGTCTATTTTTTTTTATAAAACCTCCTCGATAAAAGTAGGAGTAAGGATAAAAGTAAGAGACGATCGAAATTGGCAGATTTTCATTAAGTTTAAATTGATAATATTTAATATCTTCGAAAATATCAATATCCTTGTTTTTATCAAAGCAAAACTCGTATAAAAGATTCACATTGTTTTGATTAAATTGTTTAATTTGTAAAAAATCACCTTTATTAAAAGTCGCATTATTTGGATCTTTAATAATTTCCTTCAAATTTTCATACTCAAGAAAGAAAGCAGACTGATCATAGAATGCTGATCCATAGAAAGCTGCTTCTTGAAATCTAATACTTGCTGTTTTGTTTAATCTGTAATTAGAATTGATTCCTGGTGAAATAATAGTGAGGGCGCAACCAAAGAAGGGAAGAATCATAAAGAATATTTTTTTTATATTCATAATATTTTTTAAAAAATGGCGTATAACGAATTAGACTAACGACGTAGGCTGGCCCTGAGTCCCGAACGGGACGTTAGGGACTGGAACGACGCTTGCGCAAGCAAGAGGAGTGCCAGAAGCCTATGTGTCGCAGACCGAACGAGGGCGCAAGTCCCGAAGTGAAGCGGTTAGTTGCTGTTATACGAAGTAAACCGCTTATTGGTTAAAAGTCAGGTGGTTATCAAAATTTATTAGAACATCTTTTATAACGACACCGGCAATTCCTTGCGATACAAGAAACAAAGCATAAGGATATTGCTGAGGTCCATTAAAGAAAGCGAAAGAAACGCTAAACCAGAGTAGTAAAAATGTATTTCCGTAATTAATTTCATTTTTATCGTCTAAGGAAAATTCGAATAATATTTTATCATTAGTTATGTTGAGTGTATTGCATCTAGTATTTTTGATATATCTTGAGTAAAGAGCACTTGCATGTTCAGTTTTTTGAACACACGGACTATATAAATCGGGAGTTTTATTGTAATCATTATTAATGCCAAAATTAGATAGTATGCATTCCTATAATCGATCTATAGTAAGGAATAGTGTCTTTCGATTTAATGAATAGAAACCCAGTATATTTCCTTTGGAACAGAAAAGTTAATTATATCAGAATTGAAATTTTCGCTAAAATAAAAAGTTGGAGAGAAAACATTTCCATTTTTTTCAAAAGAATCTATATCTTGAATATAAAATTCCATACTAACATTGGATGGATTGAAATTATTTAGTTTTATTGTAATAATTGAAGAATCATTCTTTATTTGAGGATTTAATTCTTCCTGAATTCTCAAGGCATTTCTTGAAAGACAATTAGTCAAAGTAAGTAAAGAAGCTATGAAAATATATTTTTTTGTTCATAATATATTAGTTTGGTTTATTTCGTATAACGAACTAGACTAACCGACGTAGGCTGACCCTGAGTCCCGGAACGGGACGTTAGGGACTGGCACGGAGTTTGCGGATGCAAACGAGTGACAGAAAGCCTATGTGTCGCAGACCAAGCGAGGGCGAAGTCCCGAAGCGCAGCGGTTAGTTGCTGTTATGCGAAGTCAGAGGTTTCTGAAAATTGTTGCTAAGAATTTTATTCTAATTACTCTTATTTTCTTTTTTAGCAATTTCAAAATAGATTTAGTTAGAATGTGTTAGCAATTACTAATTCGTCCAATTAATATGAAGCATACTACCAAGAGCTAATATAAATTAAACCTTCGATCGGATTTTCTGATAATATTAATATTTTTGTAATTTA
>NZ_AOGW02000020.1 GCF_000332495.1 Leptospira terpstrae serovar Hualin str. LT 11-33 = ATCC 700639
ACGCACACACTCTATTCTCGGAGATGAATTTTATTACCGAACCGATCACGATATATTTTTAAAAGTTTTAAAGAAACATCCCAAAATGTCTGCATCTATTGGGGTTGTAAAAACTTCCTTACTATCAAGGATTCGAAAAAACTATTCTGTTGTATTAGAGAATGATAAAATACTAAATCTGGTTGAAAAACCAGAAAATCCTCCCAATGAACTTTTGGGATTAGGAAGTTACTTTTTTACTCCAGAGTATTTTGAGTTTTTTAAAAAAACTCCTGCCTCGGCAAAATCAGGTGTCATTGAGATAACAGATGTAATTGACAAAATGGCAAAAGAGTCTGCTGGCGGAGTGTATGCAACTATGCTTAGTTGCGAATACTTTAATATTAACTCCATGCAGGATTACTATCATGCAGTTTATGAAGTTAGAAATGATTTATTTCATAAATTTAAAACAAGTTTAGTTATCCCAACTAACAATAACGAAAGATCTATTACAGATGTGATCGTAGACTTCAAAGACAAATTTAATGAAATTATTGTCATCGATAATGAATCAACTGATGAAACATTAGCCCTTAGTAAAAAAGAAAAGGTTAAAACCTATACTTTCCCTGGTGATGGGGATCCAACAAGGCTTGGGGAACAAGTAAGAAGGGGAATCGAATACACAACAGGTGATATAATCGTTGTGGTTTCACCCGATGGATCATTTCGATCAAAAGATTTCCCAAAATTATTAGAATACATGAAAGATTCTGATATGGTGATTGGTACTCGCACTACGAGACAGATGATCGAACAAGGATCAAATCTTAAGCCACTGTATCGTCTCGTAAATTTACTGATGGGTAAATTAGTGGAAGTGTTTTGGTGGGGACAAGAACCACGATTTACCGATGTGGATTGTCAGTTTTTTTCTGTTTGGCGAGAGTCGTATGAAAGAGTAAAACCACAATTGGTTGTAGAAGACCGTAAGTACATTGTAGAACTTATGATCGATATTGTTAGATCTCATATGCGTTGTATCGAAATCCCCGTGTCCTATTTTAAACCAGTGGGACAAGTGGAATACAGATTACGCGATATGATTTCAGATTCAATCCATATAATGAAATTAATATTATCTAAAAAGTTTTACCTAGGAGAAGATCGCGATGGCGAATAAAGTATTGGTAACAGG
This sequence comes from Leptospira terpstrae serovar Hualin str. LT 11-33 = ATCC 700639, assembly GCF_000332495.1. Taxonomy (NCBI): domain Bacteria; kingdom Pseudomonadati; phylum Spirochaetota; class Leptospiria; order Leptospirales; family Leptospiraceae; genus Leptospira; species Leptospira terpstrae. Next base: position 1,181 of record NZ_AOGW02000020.1, read on the forward strand.
CGGATGCGGATTTTTAGGATCCCATGTTTGTGAATTATTTCGTAAAGAAGGTTGGGATGTTGTTAGTTTTGATAACATGACCAAATATGAATTAAAACGAACTGGATATGGAAGTGATGCCACTCGTGATTATAACTGGAATTATTTGAAATCGCTTGGTGTCACTATGGTGAAAGGTGACATTCGAAACTTAGAACATTTAATCGATCGTTCTTCCGATTGTGATTATATCATTCATACTGCAGCACAACCTGCCATGACTATCTCTTGGGAAGATCCTGAGTTAGATTTTTCAACGAACGTAATTGGAACTTTTAATGTAATGGAAGCAGCAAGAAAACATAAAATTCCTGTTGTAAACACTTCTTCCATCCACGTATACGGAAACTCGATTAACGATACTTTGACGGAAGGTAAAACTTCTTACGAAAGACAGCCAGTAGAAATCTCTGTAGAACATCCCACTATGGTAGGACAAATTTCCCCACTACATGCCTCCAAAATGAGTGCCGAACACTATGTACGATCTTATACAGATATGTATGGTGTAAAAGCTGCTAGTTTTCGATTTACTGGGATTTACGGAGAACGTCAGTTTGGTGGTGAGGATCATGGTTGGGTAGCCAACTTTGCCATTCGTTCTGTGTTTGGTCTTCCGCTTCGAATTTTTGGAACAGGAAAACAAACAAGGGACATTTTACACGCAGAAGACGGTGCCAAATCCTATTTAGAATTTTTTAAAAACCCAATCCCAGGTGTTTACAATATTGGGGGAGCAAGCCCTCATAAAATTTCTCTATTAGAATGTATTCATCTTATAGGTGAAATTCTTGGAAAAAAACAAGAAATCCTTTTTGAAGTGGAAAGACCGGGTGACATGCGTTATTTTATCTGCGACATCAAAGAAGCAAAAAAATTCGGATTCAATCCAAAAATCCTACCAAAAGAGGGTGTAACTCGACTCATCAAATGGATTGAAGCGAACCAAGACGTATTCAATATTGCTGGGAAGTAGAATGTCAAACAAAACACTGGTCATCATCCCTGCCTACAATGAGGCCGCTACCATTGAAGAAGTGGTTCGTGGTGCAATTGCCTTTGCAGATGTTTCTGTAACGGATGATGCCAGTAAAGATGCCACACCGACTATATTGGCCAAACTCCAGAAAGAATTTGGAAAACGACTCCATGTCATTCGACATGAAAAAAACACTCACATTCCAAAAGGTATCCAAGATGGAATGAAGTATGCTGTGGAAAAAGGATATGACTGGGTCATCACAATGGATGCTGGTTTGTCACATGACGCAGGTTATTTGAAGGAGTTTCAATCTTTCCCAAATTGTGATTTGGTGATAGGTTCCAGAACCTCAACAGTGAACGTTCCGATCTATCGTAAATTTATTTCCTGGCTTGCCGCCAAGGTAATGAACTATTGTTTATCAAAAGGGATTTTAAATCTTTTTGGCGCAAATTTAAGAGACTGCACCAGTGGGTATAGACGGTATTCTAAACCTATGTTTCAAAAAATTGCAACATACCCCTTGGAATCAGTTGCTTTTGACTTTCATATGGAAGCACTTTCCATTGTAGCAAACAACGATGGTTCTATTAAAGAATTACCAATCCGTTATATTTTTTCCAATAGTAGTTTCAATCGTAAGGTGTTGAAACTTGCCATTCAATTTGCTAAAAAACTTTTGTTACGAAAATGGAAACTGATCCCACAATACCCATAGATAAGATTCGTTTCGGTCTGAAATGGAAGGTTTTTATTGTCACCTGTAGTTTGCTAGGTGGAATTTTTATTTTGGATCGCCTTCTTTTTTTTGAGTTTTATTTTTTGTTTCCCAATGAAACGGAATGGGATTCTTCTCCTTGGTATAACTTCCTACATAAAACAAAAGAATTACAGTCAACGAAAGACAAACATAGAACTATCATTACCGGGAGTTCTGTTGCATTGTATTCGGTCCTGCCAGACGAACTCAACCAAAGAGATAATAACAAAACTAAGTATTCGTTTTTTTCTCATGTTGCTATGGCTCCCACGGATCTTTATTATTATAAAGAAAATCTTTTGGATTCGCATCCGGATTTAGTGGTTTATATACATAACTTTGCAGATTTACAATGGGAATACCAAGAACCTATTGATGGAAAATTTCAATTTAATGAAGCCAAGTGGGTAAAAGAATTTGGGGATCGTTATCCTGCAAAAACGATTTATCCAACCACATATTTAAAAGACCATTGGACGGAACTACCTAGAAAAACCATTTCCAAATTGGCTACAAAGTCTTTATTTTATGTTAGTCGGTTTCGAGTTTTCTTTTGGGATCCTATCGAAGTTTATATAGACAATCATTTTCGAAGCGGAAGAAAATACCATCTGTACCAAGGGAAAAAACCTAAAGAAGGGATTTGGTCCAAAGGATGGACAAAGGAAACCGCGACTCTTCTTTGTTCTGAAAAAAAATCGAAAGAATCTATCTTTTTACAAAAACCAAAAACAAAGTTAAAATTTCGTTTTTATTCCGATTATAATTCTTCATTGAACCAAAAACCAATGGAAGAAGTAGAAAGAACTTTTGAACGTGCTGGTTGGAATGATTTGGAATGGTCCTCGTTGGTAAAAAACCAAAGAGAATGGACTGTGGTCCAAATCCAAGTTTTGTCTGAGTTATCCTCCGCAAAAGAAGTGAATCTAATTCGTTATGGTAGAGATGAGTCTGTTGGTATTCGTTTGTCTCATTTTTTTTGTAAATCCTCAAAGTTAGAGAACAGATCTTATTCTCGCGGAAGTTATTGGGATGACACTCGTTTGGTGACAATGACTGTCCCTGATTTTCAAGCTGACTATTTTGAGCGAATGATACGTGATGCAGGAACAAGGAATGAACTCTGGAGGTTACATTTTGTTCGAGAAGCCAAAAAAAATGCAAATTCTCTTACCTTTGAACCTTGGTTAGAATTCAACAGAATCCTTACAATTTCAGATTATTTTTACCAACAAAAAGTTCCTTTTGTATTAGTAATGAGTCCAGAAAATCCAATAGAATTTGCATTCTATAAAGATTCAAAATGGAGAAAAGATTGGATCTCGAGCTTAAAATCGCACTTGGAAACCAGGGGCCAAACGTTTATCGATCATACAGAAGCTGTAACTGATGTTAGATATTTTTTTGACCCACACCATCTTACCTACGAAGGTGCTCATTTTTATAATACTATTTTTTCTAAAACCTTAGAGCCTAAAATTTTACTACCTAATCCTTGATTTGGAGTTATCAAATGATCTTAAAACGTTTATCCCCAATTTTTATATTTTTTCATTCTAAACAGTGGTTCACAGTTTTGTTTTTTGTTTTGATCTGGGGAATTTCCACTATAGGGTATTGGAAAAAGTATGAATGGAACCCTAGTTCAATGGTGAATTTTGGTTATGAGTTTGCTCTTCAAAACCAGACGGAAACACCTGAAAATGCTGTTCTATTTAAAGGAGAAAAGGGGGATTTGGGCGCAGGTTATGATGGTCAAATCTTTTTTTATTTTTCAAGACCCCTCTCCGAATTCCGTTTGAACTGGCCGAAAGGTTTTGATGAATCTTACCGAGCACCAAGAATCGGCTATCCTCTGTTAATTGCACTATTTGGTTTTTTTGGGAAAACGGCTGCTATTTTTGGAATGTATTTCTGGAATATTTCACTTACACTCCTTTCCTATTTTTATTTGCGCAAACTTTTGGATGAGGATACAAAACCGTATGCCATTTTATATCTTTTAAGTCCTTTTGCTTTGGGAAGTTATTATGTACTCGTAAGTGATTCGGTGATGGTATCCATTTTGATCATTGCCTATTATTACTATGTAAAGGAAAACTACTTCCCTTTTATTATCTTATCAAGTTTGGCTATCTTAACAAAAGAACCCGCACTTTTTTTATTATTTCCCTTGGGCCTTGCCGCACTGTTTCGCAAAAATTGGAAACGAACTATTGTTGTAGGATCGGTTCTTATCATTCCTGTTTGTTGGCATTTGTATTTAGCTTACCGGTTTCCTAATTGGAGGCCTGGTCGACTAACAGACTTTATTTTGCCATTCGAAGGCCTTATTTCTTATATGGAATCTATTTGGAGACTTTTGGCAGGTGGTACAAATTGGAAAGATTTTGCGAGGTTATTGTCAAGGTTTCCTCTTGTAATTTTGTTTTTCCTTGGACTATTTTTGCCTTTTACTGGCAAAGTCACTAAGGGTTGGGAGTTTCGAATTTCCTTTTTACTGATTATTTTTATGGTGGGGACTGCCGGGTACTACCATTTTTGGTCTGTATACGAAAACGTTTCGCGAATGTTTACTCTTTCGATACCAGTTCTTTTGTTACTTAATAAAGAAGACAAAACCATACGAAAACAAGAGTATATACTTTTAACTTTGTTTATACTCATTTTGTTTCTTCTGAAAGTTTTACTCATTTCCAGACAATTAGGTTACCAAGTCGGATTCTAAAAATTAGAATCCTTTTGGATTTGGAAACTCTGTTTCGCTTCTAAATTTAATGTCTGAATTTCTTCTTTTTTGAAAATCATTTCAAAACCATCAGACATCACAAAATGGATGTAAGTTGATGTTGATTCCTTTACCAGCGTTTGTAATTGCTCTAAGGATTGAACTTGGGTTCCATTCACTGATTTTAGAATCATTTGGTGGGCAGTATGATAGGCTTTATTCCCTGAAAGTGGTAAAACTTGTGATAAAAATACCACCCTCCCTTCATTCTGATTTCGTTTGATACGGTAAAAGTCATTTAGATAAAGCAGTTCTTTACTGACTCGATTCCTCCACTGGTTCCCATGTTCCGTTAAAAACTGCTCAGATAATTCCTGGAAAATAATCCCAGCTAACATTAAATATTTGGGAGTTTGGAATCTAGAATTGCCATAAGGAATTCGAATGGCAGAATCTGGTAGTGGTTTCAAGTCTAACTCAAGAGATACAGGTTTTTTGTTTCGAAATACTTTCAGTTTAATTTTTTTGCCAAAGGAAGAATCGATATCATTTGTATTATGAAACAAATACGAAACATTGAGTTTCCCAAATTTTGGATGATCAAAATAACCCTTGGGATCTATTTTGAAATTGGAAACTTCAAGTAAAACGTCCTCTAACTGTAATACTCCATCAGCAGAAGAGCCAGGATAAATTTCCGCGACAAGTACTCCTAAATCATCTTTTCTGAGCCCATAATAATTTCTAGTAGCACTGTCTATCAGTGGTTTGAAGCGGAAACCTTTAAATGAAAATGATTTTCCCTCAATAAAGTGTTTGATGGAAAAAGCAGGAATCACTCTTCCTGAATTGTTTTCTTTAAATTGATAAAGGATTCCTTGTGGAATTCTTGCAGTAGCATCCACTATCAATTCTCCCACTCCATCTAGTTTTTCTTCTGATTGGATTTCGATAAAGGGGAGTTCCACATAACCACTGGAATAGGCATCCATATCCAAACGAATCATTCTTATCTTTTTCTCTTCTAAATTCCTTTGGTCTTTACTCTCCATCACAAGACCGGTTCCTGGTAAAAAAACTTCGTTTGGAAATATAACTGCCTTTAGGTCTTTGGAAGCATTAGGATCATTGAATTTTAATATCGCAAGCCCTAAGTCAGGATCCAATCGTTCCAATTCCGCAGTGTATACTTTCAGAGCTTCCGGTTTTTTGATTTCAATGCTTGTGTAAAAATACACTGCCTGTGCTGGGATTAGAATTCTATTTTCACCAATGTAAATCCCTGTGGATTGGCGAATTTCTGGATTTTTAAACCGCCAAGGTTGGATAAAGTGAGGGTACTGAACGGTTACCTTAACTTGGAGAATGGAAGGATCTGTCATTCCCACAGGAATGGATTTCCCTATTAAGGATCCCGTTAGAAACAAAAGAAAAACGAAGGTGAATCCTAATTTTTGATTCAAAAATAACATGGTATTAATTTCCTGTTAGGTGGTAATTTTTTTTAATTTCTATGTCAGCACGTTCCGACTCTTCTCGGTCCAAAATCATTGGCAATTGGATCCCATAAAATTGGATTCTTATCGTTTTTTCTTTAGAAGATTGTAAAATATCTTTTAAGTGGTTTAAATTTTTTACCTTTGTTCCATTTACAGAATCTACTACCATATTCAAATAAAAATCAGAATTGGAATTGATGGGGTGGGGTAACTTACGATATAAAACCACATCTTCGGTTTCCCCATCCGAAAGTGTAGTTGCATCATAGAACCGATAAACAAGTAAACTCCCTCCTTGGGTTTGTCCATTTTTACTCCAGGCTTCGAGTAGATCTCGGTTAACGGTTTGAAATACTAATCCACCAAACACAAGATAGTCGTAATTGATTCCATACCTTGCTCTTTGGTTTTCCATTTGTGGCATTTTTTTAGCCGGAAATTTTACATTTATTTTTTTCTTATCACGGATAAGATCAAACCGGATTTCGTCTCCGGCAAATTTGTTGTCCACAACTTCCAAAAAATCTATAGAATTAGATTCTAGTAGGTTCCCATTTTTTCCTATCTTACGTCCGTCAATCGCTGTTAAATAATCTCCGGGTTTTAAATGACCATCGGCGGAACCTTTTTTTAAAACTTTTGTGACAAACACACCTTCTTCTGTATTTGGAATTCCATAATATTGTCTATGAGATTCCGAGTAAGAAGGTTGTGTTTGGATTCCTAACTCGACGTAACCATGATAGATTCCATCTTCAATATCCTTTAGAAAATGTTGGATCACCGCTGTGGGAATGATGTACCCAATGTTTTCTCCTTTTGTGGATGCTTGAAACGCCACACCAACAACCTTCCCATTTTGTAGGGCTGGGCCTCCAGAGTTCCCAGGATTGATGGCAGCATCAACTTGGACTACTAAATGACTATCAATTTGTGAATGTGCATAGGTTGACTGTTCAATTCGCGATACAATTCCTCGACTAACAGAAATTTTACTTCCGCCAATTGGATATCCAACAATATCGACTGGGCTTGCAAGCTCTGGCAAATTTCCTAACTCTAAATAGTTACTATCCGTATAAAACTCTGGGTCTGAAACCTCGAGAAGGGCTAAATCACAATCATGAGCGATATGCAATACTTTAAGTTCATACCATTCCGTTTGGTTGTTCCTTTGGGCTTCCATGAATTTGGCGTTGGATACAACATGGGCATTGGTGAGAATGCGATTTTTAGAAATCAAAAATCCTGAACCAGTGGAAGCAGAAATTCCAGAAGATATCCAAGGCGAGAAAGGGTCCTTGGCTTGCGAAAATACGCGGATTTGGACTACAGATTTCTTGATTTCGTCAATGGATTGTCTGTATTCTTCGGGGTAAAGAGGGCTAAGGAATAAACTTGTAAAAAATAAAATAGTACTCGCAAAGAGAGATGGGGAGAGGAGAATTTTTTTTTGTTTTTGCATGAGTTTGTTTGAATCCATCATATTCGGAGTTACCGCCTTTTTTTCATTGATTGCCGGCATTGTTTCATTTAGAAAGAATCCGCGGACAAGAATGAAAACAAGTTTTTCAATCTTAGCGGCTTTTTTCTGTATCGGTGATTTGACAATCCTTTGTGATAGTTTGTTCTTAGAAAATCGAATCCTACACCAGCCCCATACCATTTCTACATATCTTGTATTTGAGTCTTTTATCCTACTTTACTTTGGACTACAATTTCCAACTTTCTTTCGAAATTTCTCAAGGCTCGTAGTCATTTGTTCTTTTGTTTTGGGAATGGGGATCATGTTGTTATTTGTGGATTTGGGATTACTGAACGAAGTGTACCCAAATGCAAGTTTAATCCTTTTGAAATACTATTATAACACTTATTATGTGTTAGCATTTATGGCATTTGCTTATCTGATTATTGCTAAACTCAGATATAACTTTCCTGCCATTCAAAAATTTATGGAATATATATATTTTGCAACCTTCTTCACTTGTGTATTCTTTATTACTCTTTGTTTTTTCCCAAATTTAATTCCCATAACCACAAAATATTTTTTACATTTTTTCCTTTTTATGAACCTTTTATTCCTCTCTTGTTTTTTTGTATTTTTATTTCATTATTCGTTCACAGAAAATTATTTAACTCATCCATTTTCGTTTATATTTGAAAGGTCCACTAAGATTTTTGAAGACCAAATTTTAGCGACCAGGTCCCATTCTCGACTTATCAAAGAAAAACTTTGGAGTTTGTATGATTCAAGAAACTGGCGTAAAATTATGGATAGTTTTTGGTTCCAAATTCTCGTGGATGAAACCTTAGACAATGCATTAGAACACGGTGGCAAAAGGGAAGACGATATCATTACCGTACATGTGTTTGAATCACGTAAGTACATTGATGTGTATGTGATTGATAGTGGGAAAGGTTTTAACCCCAGACTCGTTCCAAGTCCAATTGAATCGGATCGAAAATTAGTTACAGGTGGGCGTGGAATTCATATTCTAAAAAAACTATTTGTCGTTCGGTGGAATTTTCTCGGTAACGAAGTGAGTATCCGCGTGGATAAAACAAAGAGTAATGATTGGAAATCTGTAACCTAACCAAAACTCTTTGTTTTTTTGTGTAAAAACTATACTTCTATTTTAATGTCCTTCAAATTCGCAAATAGAGAATACATCAATTCCATAAGTATCTTTGATTCGTTTTGCTCCACCTAAATCTGGTAAGTTGATAATTGTGGAACATTCATGAACCACTCCTTTTAGGCTTTGCACAAGTTTGATTGAGGCTTCCAGAGTTCCCCCTGTGGCAATCAAATCGTCCATAATCAAAACTCTTTCACCGGGACTTATGGCATCTGTATGGATTTCCACATGGTCTACACCATATTCCAATGCATAAGATTCGGATATGGTTTGCCCTGGTAGTTTTCCTTTTTTACGGATAGGAACAAATCCCACACCCAACTGGAAAGCAAGTGCTGCACCGGGAATGAATCCTCTAGCATCTATGGCAGCAATTTTATTCAATTTAGCATTTTGGTATCGTTCTACAAACATTCCAATGGTCAGTTGGAAACCTTCTGGATCTATAAGAAGGGAAGTAATATCGCGAAAGAGAATCCCTGGTTTTGGATAATCGGGAATGGTACGAATCTTAGATTTAACAATGGACATATTAGGATGAAACCAAAGAAGACTAGGCCTTTGCAATAAAAAAAGGCCGGCAAATTCGCCGACCTTTACTTCACAAACTATAAAGTAAGAAATTCTATCTCATTTGTTTGAGTGCAAGAATCCGTTCTTCTAACGCTGGGTGAGTGGCAAATAGGGAAAGGAATCCCCCTTTGTTGGAAGATATTTTAAGGGAAGCCAATGCTTCTCCTCTCGGATCTTCTGGCATCTCCACCATTTGGCGTAGTGATTCCAAAGCAGAAATCATAGATTCTCTTCCTGCAAGTTTGGCTCCGCCAGCATCTGCACGAAACTCACGTTTACGTGAAAAGTAAGCAACTGCCATAGAACCAAGAATCGAGAAAACAATGTCTAGTGCAATGGTAACAACTATTCTTACAATATGTGCCATTTCTTCTTTCACCGCATTCGATGCAATGTAGGCAATGATACGAGAGAAAAACATCGCAAAGGAGTTCACAACACCTTGGATGAGAGTGAGAGTAACCATGTCTCCGTTCGCAACGTGTGACAATTCGTGTGCGAGGACTCCTTCCAATTCTTGTGCATTCATACGGTTCAATAGTCCCGTAGAAACTGCAACAAGAGCGCTGGATTTACTTGGGCCCGTTGCAAATGCATTCACTTCGGGAGATTCGTAAATTCCCACTTCCGGCATAGGAAGGTGAGCTCTTTGTGCAAGTGATTGCACACGGCGATAAACATCCATCTCTGGAGCAGAAGCTTGTTTAGGATCGATGACTTTGACACCCATCGTCCACTTCGCCATCATCTTGGAAAGTAATAGGGAAATAAAAGATCCCGCCATACCCCACATTAAACAGAATACAATGAGCTGAGTTAGATCTAGACCATAGGCCCGGATACTAAATCCCATCGAACCAAGTAAGGTGGTTACGATAGAGATGGTAGTCATAATCAAAATATTGGTTAACAGGAAAAAACCGATTCGTTTGATCCAAGTCATAGGAAATTGTTCTCCTTAAGGTTCCAAGGGAACCTGTTCTTTAGACTAGAACTGTAATAGTTTGAGCAAGAGATTACAAGCAAAATTAATGTCCTAATTTCTCCGCTTTTCCTTTAGAACCGAGGAACTTAACTAATAAAAATAAGGTCGCAAGGGATAAGTAGGCAATAGGGAAGTCAAGGCTTGCAAGTTCTGTAAATCGATTGAGAATGGCATTCCCTTGCAATTCATACGCGTGGATCCAACCAAACAAGGAAAGAACAGAGGCAATGGAGGCCCAAATCGCAGCCTTATTCCATTCTTTTTCTAAAATAAAAACAACCATCGCTGACCACACCATCGAAGTGATGAGAAACCCTTGTGACAAAGCGAGGACTCCACTCAGTGCATAAGGAAGGAAACTTAAATGCGGTGGAATATCCGATAAAGAAAAATGGACGATTTGTTTTACACCTAACTCTTGCAAGGTGGTTTGCAGTTTTCCATCTAAATAAATAAATACATTCTGGATGATAAGCACAGCCCAACCAGCAAAGGCAGGCAATAGGCCCACGACCACTGCTGGAGAATGGTGTTTAGGAATTGCTTGGAAGGCTTGGCTTGTAATCACAATTCCAATCCAAAGTACAATCGCCATTCCTGCTTCCACTGGGATTAATGCTTGGATGAGACCCATAAGTCCAAATAAACTTACTAAAGTCATAAAAATTCCTGATAACACCGAATAACTGTGTTTAGCTCCGAGTGCTTTCCATCCTGGATGTCCAATGTAAATGGTAGTAGGAAAAGGAGAACCAAAAGCCGTTCCCGCCAGTGTTCCTAGACCATTGACAAGTAAGGAAGTTTTTGTATCAAAACTATCACCTGAAGCTTCCGCAGATTCAATGTTTTGAAGTGAACCTATGACATTAAAAATTCCCATCGGAAGGATGATGGAAAAATAGGCTTTGATATTGGCGTAAGTTAAAGTTTCGATAAGGGGACTGATGGAAAGTTGGGGAAAGTAAAATCCAAGAGTTTCTAATCCTTTTTCAACGGCCCCTGGTTGGTAAATAGGGTCTCCCCAAAAAGAAGATAAATAAGACAATAAAATTCCAAGGACAACAGAAAGTAATCCACCAGGAATTCCAAAGGGAAATCGAACTTTCCCAAAGTATTGTAATAGAATGATACCTAGCGGAATAAAGGCGATGATCGGTCGCTCAAACGTACGGAGTAAAAAATCCATAGAAATAAAGGTGATCGCAATTCCTGCTAATGCAGAAAGTAATGCTGCTCTTGGAGTGTATTTACGGATTTGCGCGGCTACAAAAGAACCAATCACTTCTATACATCCGGAAACAAAAGATACAAGGAGTCCTGCTTTCCATGCTGCTACATAATTTCCTGTTGCTTGGTAAGTGGGAAACATCACAAAAAATACAAAGGCAAAAAGCGAAACCGTATTAATACCATAAGGAATGGCTGTAACATCGGTTCGGTTAGTTTTTTGTCCTAGTTTCCAAGCCTGCCAGGCATAAAACATATTTCCAACAAGTAAAGAAACCGCAGCACCAGGCAAAACAACAGCAGTGATAAAGGCAAGTGGGAACCCGCAAACTCCAATACAGAGTGCAGAAAGAACTAGAAGTTGGATGAGGTTGTCTACCATAAGACCAAAAAAACCGTCGAGATCACCTCGGGTGATGGTAAAAAAATTCATTCGTTTCGTTTCCCTCCAAAATCAACTCGAATCACATTTCCATCCCCCGTCACTTCCGGTTTTGTCACCTTTGGTTTGGGGTTTACTTCTTCCGCATTGGGAGCCACTTCGACTTGTAGAAATCTTAGTTGAGTAGCTGAGTTTTGGAATTTATCATAGATTCGGAATACGGCATCCCAAGGAATCATTGTTGGTTCCCAAGCTGATCCAAATTGAAGTTCAGCAAATAAATAATCTGGTTTGCTATCTAAAACTTTTACGGCTTTGTCACCAAACACAAGTACGATGCCAGATTCTTTTTCAGCATTGAGTAACCCGCGTTTTCCAATTTCTAGTTTTGGGTGCGGCATTACGTGAATATAAAAAACTCCAAATCGTTCCCAGTAGAGATTGAACAAATCTCTTTTAAACTCACGTAATGTTGTGATTTCTTCCTGCGTGAGTTTTTCGCTCATAAGTTCCTTTTACCATGTGATGTTTCCCACTCGATATACTCGTCGTGGACTTTATATTCGGGGATAATTTCTTTGAAAGCACCGAATATTTCTCTATTCTTGTTTGCCTTTGCTAGAGAAAACAACCTGTTCAATTTATTTTGAAAGAGTAATAGGTTGTAGTTTTCCAAAGGTGCTGCAATTCGAATTTTTGGATGGTGTGTTTTTTTGATTCCTTCTTGGTTTAAAAGAAGTTCTTCATATAATTTTTCTCCTGGACGAAGGCCAGAAAATTCAATGGCAATGTCTTTGTGTGGAGTGTATCCAGATAAACGAATCATTTCTTCGGCAAGAGAAAGGATTTTCACCGGTTCTCCCATATCCAAAATAAAAATTTCGCCATGTTCACCCATACTCCCAGCTTGTAACACTAGTTGTGTGGCTTCAGGTATAGTCATAAAGTACCGAATGACATCAGGATGAGTGACAGTGACTGGACCACCGCGTTTGATTTGTTCTCGAAAACGTGGAATCACACTGCCGTTGGAACCTAATACATTTCCAAATCTTACGGTAATAAATTTTGTTCTGGAATTTTGTGAGATATGTTGCAAATAAATTTCTGCAGCACGTTTAGAAGCACCCATCACGTTGACTGGATTCACTGCTTTGTCTGTAGAGATCAAAACAAATCGTTCAACGCCGATTAGGCGACAAACGTCAGCTACATTTTTTGTTCCCATCACGTTATTAAGAACAGCTTCCGATGGATTGATTTCCATCATTGGAACATGTTTGTAAGCAGCAGAGTGGAAAACCACAGAAGGGCGATGTTCTTCGAATATCGCAGAAATACGGGATAGATTTTTTACATCAGCAATGACGGGTCGAATGTCAATTTGTAAGTCAGAAAAACTTTTTCTCAGCTCATAATCAATTTCATATAAGGGAGTTTCTGCAGCATCCAAAATGACAAGAACGCTTGGTTTAAACAAAGCGACTTGCCTACAAATTTCCGAACCAATGGATCCGCCAGCCCCAGTCACTAGAATTACTTTTTTTTCTAAGTAGGAACGTATGGATTCAATTTCTAAATCTACAGTAGGCCTTCCCAAAAGGTCCTCTACTTGCACTTCACGCAGTTGTGTGATGTTCGGTTTTCCCGATAGATACTCACCGAAAGTTGGTAGGATTTTGAAATCCACTCCAGCACTTTCGCATTCTTTCATTAGTTTACTGACTACCCGACCATCTGGTTGTGGGACAGTCATAATTACTTTTTTTACACCGTAACGAACTAAAATTTTACCAATTTCATCTGTGGCACCAAGTATAGGAACTCCTTGGATGTACCCACCTTTTTTGGATAGGTTGTCGTCCAAAAATCCTATGGGTTGGTAGTCTAAATCAACATTGCGTCTAATTTCTGTTAGGAAAGAACTTCCCAGTTTTCCTGCGCCGACAAGAAGGATAGGAGTTCCCCGTTTTGATTTGTCAGAATTGAAAATTTGTTCTCGAAGCATCCTCCAACTCAAACTTCTTAAACATAAAAATCCAAGGAGGATCAGTGTGTCGAGAATCGGTACCATTCGAGAGAGTTGGTAGAATCGGTTGTAGAAGAGAAGGGCAAGAGTCGAAACTAAAGAAGAAAGCACAGTGGCTTTGATGATTGCAAGTAGATCGTGTAACGAAGCGTAAGACCAAAGGGATCTATAAATCCCAGAAAAAAGAAAAACTACACTTCTTGAGACAACGACGATAGTGGCACAGACCCAAAAGTCAGGGTAACTATCTAAAAATCGTATATTTTCAAAACGCACTAGGTGTGCGAGAAAATACGACAAAAACATAAAGAGTATGTCTACTGGAAAAACCCAGTATCGTCTCGGGATCGGTTTCATATCTGATAAATAAGGGTATTTGGAACAAAATTCCTTGTAAATACAGAATCTGTTCCGAAGAATAGAAAAGAGGAAAAACCTGTTTGAAATCACTTCTTTTCCGCCTAGCGGGAACATTTTCCGCGGAAATTGGCTCCGAACTCTATCTAAAACTGAAGGAGGAAACTCTTTCCCCCTCTCTTTTTTGCTTGGATTTTTCCCAAGTCGAAGAGGTGACAGAAGTAGGTTGGGAGTTTATTAGAAAGATTGTAGAACGTTGTCGAGAAACAGGATCAAAAGTGGCTGGGTTTGGACTCGGAATTACTGTTCCCGACGAAAATTTCCAACTTCTCACCTTGTTCCCGACGGAATCGGAATGCATTCATTATTTAGAATCACAAATCATAAGTGAAACTCCCGCAAATGAACTCACTCCCAAATCAGAAGAAAAAACTGTACATTGTCCTGAATGCCAAACCCTACTTCGTTGGAAACTTGCGGGAGATTACCTCTGTCCTAATTGTAAAATCAAATTTTTTGTAAATAAAAAAGGATGGGTCTCCACTTACGAACGTTTGGTGTGATTCAAATGTTTTGTCGGGATAGCCTCCCAAGGTTTGTCAGGCCAGGGATGTCTTGGATATCTACCTTTTAATTCTTTTTTCACTTCATGGTAGCCATGGTTCCAAAAACTTTCTAAGTCTTTTGTGATTTGTACGGGCCTTCGTGCAGGAGATAATAAGTGGATTAGAATACTCACCTTCCCGTTTGCCAATTTCGGCAACATTTTTAGACCAAATAACTCCTGTAATTTGACATGTAACTCGGGTTCTGTGCCCTCATAATTCAGCTGGATCCGTGATCCAGAAGGGACTTGAAGGGATACGGGAGCCTGAGAATCAATAAGATTGATTTTGTCATATCCTACATAGGCTTTGAATGCTTCAAAAAAGGGGAGTTTGTCTAAGGATAATTTTCCAGAATCCAAATTAATAAAAGGAAATAACCACTCTTTCGCATTTTGTTTTAAATGTGGGAGATCTGTATTTGTATTCAAAACCCCATGCCGTTCTAGAAACCTCACTCGGTTGTAGAAATTTTTTAAATCAGAATCCTTTTTCCATTCATCTTCCCAAGGAGATTTGGCGAAGTATTCTTCCAGCGCCAAACTAAGTACAGTCGGGTTGGGTGATTTTGTTTCTTTAGACTCTAAAACTAAATCCCCTAAACTCACTTCTTCTTTGACAACAAGAAAGGATTCTCCTCTTTGGTTGGTCCGTTTTTCGGAAACAGTCTTTTTGGTAATGATATGGCGGAAAAATTTTTCTATTTGGATTTCATCTATGGGAAGGAAATGGGTAATATAAAGATCTTGGCCAAAGGAAAATGTATCGAGGACTAAAATATATTCAGAAATTTGGATGGAGGTTGTATTTAATATTCCTATTTTTCCATTTGAAAGTTTGAAATTTTTTTCATTGATTACTTTTGCTTTGGCAATTCGATCCGGAAATCCAGAAGCGAGATAAAATAGGCGCTCCTTCTCCGGTATCACCATCGAAAAATCAGTTTTTTCCCTGTAAATACGCAAAATTTGGTCATAAACGGCACGTAAGTCATAAGAAAATTTTGAAGGAAAAATTTCTTCAGTGAAGATTTTTGCTTCTGTTCCTGAATTTTCTTTCCCCACTAACGAAACAATGTCGGCAATGATATTTTCTTTTTCTTTTGGTAAGATGGCCAAAATTTTTCCCAGTCGAATGGGAAGGGGATATCTTAAACTTTCTTTCCCAAGATTGGTTAGATTCGTTTTGTCATCCAAACATCCGAGTAATTGCAAACGTTGGATACTTTGCATCACTGAACCTTTATTTGGTGGATCCAAAAAAGGTAATTGTTGGATTTCTTCTCCCCAAGACTTAACTTCCAAAACCAATCGGTCAATATCTCCTTCGAGAATTTCTGGTTTTGTTCGGTCCAAAAATGATTTTTCTTCTTCCTTAGACCAAAGCCTGTACACAAGTCCTTTCCCTTCTCGGGCAGAACGTCCTGCGCGCTGTTTGGCGCTACTCAGACTGATTCGTGTTTTTATTAAATGAGAAACTCCAGAATCAGAATCGAAGATTGCTTGTTTTTGGAAGCCGGAATCAAAAACAACTCGGACTCCTGGTATGGTTACAGAAGATTCAGCAATGTTTGTGGAAAGAATGATCTTCTTTTTACCATTGGGAGAAGGTAAAAAAATTCGTTCTTGGTCGACCAAATCCATATCCCCAAATAATCCCATGACTACTGCATTGGATTTTACCAGTGGGATAGATTCTAAACTATTTCTTAAGTCATGGATTTCTTTTTTCCCAGATAAAAAAACAAGGATATCACCCGCTGTCTGTTCTACGGCTTTTGGAACTAGGTCGAGTAACCTTTGGTTTGTATTTTTATTGGAATCCCCCATGTGGAAAATTTCCATAGGATGTGTTTGGGCACTGACCTGAATTGGTTCTGAATGAATTCCAATGGAATTAAAATTTTGACCTTCTAGGGTTGCGGACATGATGAGTATTTTTAGATCCGCTCGAAACACTTCTTGGGATCTTCTCGCCAAAGCAAAACATAAATCCGAATCCATTCTTCTTTCGTGAAATTCGTCAAAAACAATCAAACCATAGTCTTTAAGCTCTGGGTCTGCGAGTAAAATCTTTGTTAAAATTCCATCGGTGACAAACTCAAGTTTTGTCTTTTTACCCACTTTTGTATCGAATCTGACTCGGTATCCTACTGTTTCTCCCACCTCTTCGTTCAGAGTTTGACTGATACGTTTGGCTGCGTTTTTGGCAGCGATTCGTCTCGGTTCTAAAATACAGATTTTTTTTCCAAAAGATACTCCCTTCTTTAAAAGTTCTGTGGGTAGGGCCGTGGTTTTTCCCGTTCCTGGAGGTGCATCCAAAATGGTAACTGGATTAGTTTGAATCGAATCAACTATGGATTGTAAGGCGGTAAGTACGGGGAATGGATCCAAAGGAAATGACACTTTTGTTCTTATAGAATAGAGTGGGGTTTTATGAAAAAAAATCAAACAATTTGTGTTTTATTTTAAGAAATCGCAAGAATCGGGTTTTCAGCAAAGATAAAATCCGCTAAGCTTTCCTTGTGGATGCAAATCACAAACACTACGAAATCATCAAAAACTCTATCGAATATGTATTGGAACACTTTGAAGACCAACCCCATTTGGATCAGTTGGCCGAAAGAGTTTCTCTCAGTCCCTTTCATTTTCAAAGGGTATTTCGAACCTGGGCCGGTGTTTCCCCCAAAGAATTTTTACAATTTGTCACAGTTTCGCACGCCAAACGATTGTTAAAAGAATCCACACTTTTAGATACAACTTACTCTTTAGGACTTTCGGGAACAGGACGATTACATGATCTTTTTGTTAAATTAGAAGCAATGACCCCAGGAGAATACAAACGGGGAGGGGAAGGACTCATTCTACAATATGAAGTATTTCCTTCTCCGTTTGGTAACATTTTAATTGTATCTTCTGAAAGGGGAATCCAATCACTGCAGTTTATAGATTCATATGAGAAAGGGATCCTGGAAATGAAAAAAGAATTTCCTTATGCAGATTGGAAGGAAGGGGAATCATCAGAACACCAAAAATTAAGAGACTACTTCCAAAGATTTATGATCCCCAAAACTCCCATCCCTTTATATGTTTATGGAACGGAATTCCAATTAAAAGTTTGGAAATCTTTATTAAAAATTCCACTAGGTAATCTTTGTACTTATGGGGACGTGGCCGAATCCATTGGGCAAACATCGGCTCAAAGAGCCGTGGGGACAGCCATCGGGAAAAATCCAATTGCGTATCTTATTCCTTGCCATCGTGTCATCCAAACATCAGGTCTGTTTGGTGGTTATCGGTGGGATCCAAACCGAAAACGAATGATCATTGCCTGGGAACAGTCTAAACTTGTCTCACCAAACAATGAATAGTCAAAATAACCTGAATTAATTTCTAAAAAACTGAATCACACCTAATTCTTTGGATTAAACCAAATGTCTTGTATGAGAGACTAAAAAGAAACCTATGAGTAAAAAACTTTGTGCGATTAGGTAAGTGACCCAAGGAACTTGGAATTCCCATTTGGGGTGTCTTGTTCCATTGATCGTAGTTTCTCCCATCACAGCATCAGAAAGTAGAAAAAATCCAGCTCCAATGGCTAAATAGATCCAAACTCCACCAAAGGCGAGGTAGGCGTTCAAACACAAAGAAACAAAAAAACAGAGGACAAGACCATATACAAAAGCAGAAGCCATCACCCATTTGGACCGTTTTGGATTGTAAACTCTGAAATAAAAGATAACTGCTGGCAGAATTAACAAAGCGCCTGTGATTGCATAAGGCAAAACTTCGGTATAGATTTCATTCCAACTAGTTAACTTCCAGAAAGAAAACAAAAAGAAAACTTGTGCTATGGCAAAACTAAAAATTCCACCAAGGACCGGGTCTTCCATTTGTTTTTTCGCAATAGGGAATTGCAGATTAAACCAATCACCTAAAAAAGAAAATCCAATGGCATACAAAGGAAAAGAGAATCTTGCATGGCCCAATTGGAATAATAACCAGGCAAATAGTAGAATTTGAAAGGAAAATCCCAAGTAAATCCCACGAGAATGTTCTAATCGTTTGAGCGGATTTGGTTCTTCTTGTAATGTAAACCAATGGATAAAAAAAGCCGAAACAATGGCTACAGGAATGGTTGTGAGAATTAAGTAGTATACCATAAGTGATTTTAACATGGTTCTAAAGGAAATGCAATCAGGAAGTTTGTGGAAGGGTTCCATTGGCTATTTGCTTCTATTGATTCCTTTTTATTCGCACTGTATGGTTTTTAATCCCTCGCAAAGGAATGAATCCAATGTAACTCCTACTTCTTCCTTAGATAAAGAAAGTTATTTGGTTTTACGTTTAGTTCGTGGAAAAGACAAAACCATGGGAATCGTTGAGGAAATTCCTGTGGCGCTTACGTTTGAAACTCCACAAGAAGGATCAAAACAAACATATCGTATCTATCCACTTCCATTGGCGAAGTCAAAAGAACCTTTCTTTTTGCCATTAACTCCTAAAACAAAATTCCAAGAGGAAATCCTATTGGTTGGATGTTTGTATTTTTTCCCTATTCCCAACTTCTTTAGAGGAAATCTAAAATTAGAAATCCAACATTCAAAATGGATACAGAATCGGGACTTTGTCTTTCAGAAAACGGTTCCTTATGATTGGCAAGGCAACCTCACCAAATACTGGGAATACGACCTCGACCTTAGCGAAATTCTGGACAAAACCATCCCCTCTCTCTCGTCTTACAGGCATTTGGAGTGCGAAGATGACATTCGTCATCGTAAGGAAATCCCTAAAAATGGAGTAGTGACACCGCCCGAAGAAGACTAACCATCGAACCAAACTTAGTGGATGAGAACCTCGGATCTGTTTGTCGGTCCCAAAAAATAAAAATTTTTCAATCAAACCAGAATGAACCTTCCAAAAACGCCTTAAAAACGTTCCCAGCGTTTTTTTTTCCATGCCGGCGAAAAGGTACGATTGCGATTTCCCAAGGGAAAACCTAACGTGGTCGAAAATTGAAATCTTTTCGAGTCCCTATGAATTTAAAACAGAACATTCTAATTCCATTAATTATCATTACAACTGCCATTTCCTGCCCTGGTGGAGGTGGTGGTGGCGGCGGAGCAGCATTTGCTCTTTTAGGACTTGGTGGAGGTGGTGGAACCGACGTAGCAGCTCCAAAGTTAGAAATAACTTACTCTGGTGTTGTGCGAGAAAGTGGGGCAACCATTAATTTAGGTTCAGAACCAATCAATACAACGAATGGGAAGTTAGCATCTCTCACTATTCAAAATAAAGGTACGGCTACTCTTACTCTTCCTGGATCTCCGATTGTTACGTTAGGTGGAACAGATAGTGCTCACTTTCAACTGACCCAGCCAAACCAAAGTACTCTCGCCCCCAATGCATCTGTGACTTTTGCCTTACGATTCAAACCAACTTCAACAGGAATAAAAACAGCAACTGTAAGTTTATCAACTTCAGATCCTGCTCTTTCAGCCTTCCAATTGACTTTTACAGGAACTGGCGGCCCCGCTGCAGCACAATTAGCTGTTTCCCAAGGTGCGACAGAAATTGTAAGTAACGGTAGTATCAACATGGGAAGTGTAGAAGAACAATCCTCTGGATCGGCACTTCAGTTTACGGTTCGGAACTCAGGGAGTCTTTCTTCAACTTTAGGAACCCCTGTCGTAGAAAGTTCAAACGCGCAGTTTACTGTTTCTGCTGTGACAGCTGCAAATGGCTCCTCACTTGCGCAAGATGGCACTTTCAATTTTAATGTCACTTTTTCCCCTGCAAATACAACCCCAACTGGAAAATCGGCGACGATAACAATCAATGGAACTCCATCAAATTTTATCTTTACTGTGAATGGAACAGCAACAGTGAAACCAGTGCCAACCATTGCAATTTCACATAACTCCAGTTCATTTACAACTGGTGGAACTATTCCTACTTTTGGAGCGTTTTGGCCTGGGACCTCTTCTGGTTCAAAAACTGTAACCATCACAAATAACGGAACAGCAACACTCACAGGCCTTGCTGTGAATGAATTAAGTGGAGACACCGACCAATTTACGACAAGTGCAGCTGGATCAACTACTCTTACACCGGGACAAAGTACAACGTTTACTGTTACTTTTGCCCCAAGTACTACGGGTGCTAAAACTGCAATAGTACGAGTTACAAGTACTAATGGAAGCAATGGATCTGCTTCTTCAACCGACATCACTGTAGAAGGAACTGGAAAGGCTAGTGCAGCAGTTTCAGTTTCTTGGAATACGGTGAAAGAAAAAGCTCCGAATGATACTGACGGCGGTTATAAGGTTTGTTATAGCAAAACTAGTGGCTTTGACCCTGCAGGAGTAAATGGAACTACCATTTTCTGCGATACGGTTGCAAATACAGGTGGAACAACAACTCCCACTACAAAAGTCATTTCAGTCAATACACACGGAACATGGTACATCAAAGTCTACGCTTTCGGGAAATACAATACAACAGGTGGAACACCTTCGACTCAAACTTCGGTTAGTGTGCCGTCAACGTAATTCAAAGGAACTTCAAAAGATATGAAAACAATTCTAAGCCATAATTCTAAACTCAAAATCCTAAGTCTCTTTGTACTGGTCGGATCCACTGTGCTAGTTTCAGATCCAATTCAGCGAAATTTTTTATCAGAACCATTTCAATTTCAAAGTACGCTATCGAACACTGTTACAAAATCAGGACGATCCAATAAACCAGACTTTGCTCCTGATGAAATTGTAATCAAATTTAAACCACATATTTCAAACGATGAACTCTTTTCACGTTCAAGATCTTTAGGTTTTAATGTGGAAAATGTGAGTAAAAGAGCACATTTCACAACGGTAAAGATTGCTAGTACAGAAACAATTGAAGAAGCTGTCGTTCGTGCAAAACGCGATCCAGCAGTTGAATATGCAGAGCCAAAGTATTACTATTATGCACAGGCGGCGGCACCAAATGATACAGATTTTGGTAAACTTTGGGGCTTAAATAATACAAATCAAACCATTACCTCCCCATCCTACACAACGAATAATCCTCCTGGTGCTGCTGCAGTTGGGAAAGATATGAATGTGTTAGGTGCTTGGGACGTAACCACTAGCTGTAGTTCTATCATTGTGGCAGTTTTAGACACAGGCATCAATTACAACCATGAAGATCTTGCTGACAATATGTGGGATGGATCTGCAAGTTGTTTAGATAAAAATGGTGCTACCATTGGTGGCGGATGCCCAAACCATGGATGGGATTTTGCCTCCGGTGACAATGATCCGAAAGACGAAGAAGGACATGGTAGTCACGTAGCCGGAACCATTGGAGCCGTTGGAAATAATAACAAAGGTATTTCCGGAGTTTGTCAAACAGCAAAACTTATGTCCGTTCGGGTTTTAGGAGTAGGCGGAGGTAGTAATGCTTCTGTCGCTGATGGGATTTACTTTGCCGTTCGTAACGGTGCCAAAGTTATTAATATGAGTCTCGGTGGGACTCAATACAGCCAGTTGATTTATGATGCGGTAGAATATGCAAAAACAAATGATGTGGTAGTAGTAGTTGCAGCAGGAAATGAGAATACTGATTTGAAAACTGGAAACTCTTATCCTTGTAAAAACAATAATACCAACCAAATCTGTATAGCAGCCTTGGATCAAAATTATCAACGTGCTACTTTTTCCAATTACGACACAACTACAACTGCAGCTAATCGAACAGTCGACTTTGGTGCACCTGGTACAAACATCCATAGTATTTTTGGAAGTGAAACAACCTTCGATGAAGGTACTTCAAATTACACTGGTTGGACAACTGAAGGTTCTGGAGGATCAGTGACTTGGGCTTATCAAAGTTGTACAGTTGGTTCTGCGACTTTAAAAGGTTTGGCCCTACCGAATGATTGTTCTGTGATTGCTTGGAACTTCACTCCACCTTATCCTACGCCAACTTCTGTTGCAGTGGGTTTGGACCGGAAAGTATATAAAACATTTACCATTCCCGCTAACTCAACTAAAGTTTCCGTGTTTCATACGATCATCTCTGATGGCGAAGGTTATACAAACTGTTTTGATTACACAGAAGCTTATTCAAAAAATGCTACTGGAAGTCCATTCTCTAGTGGCACTCTTATGACTATGGCAGACTACAACCGAAATGCCTACACAAACAAATTTTGTCGATTGAATGATGTATCTTTCATTGGTTCTGAGGAAGTCATCCTTAATACGTGTATGAATAGTGCCAATACAAACTGTACAGTTGGGTATCGATTTGTGTCTGATTTTTCAACACAAAACGGCGGAGCGATTGTCGGCGATTTTCATTTGAGTGCTTGGATTGCATCCAATAACAGCTATGGGCTTTATAATGGAACTTCAATGGCTACTCCAAACACTGCAGGTGTAGTAGCCCTCATCCGTGCTTACAACCCATTGTTAAACAATATAGAAGTGATTCAGAAATTAATTGATGGAGGAACTGCCACTGCGTCAATTTCTGCCAATACCAAATATGGTAAGTCTATCAATGCAAATGCTTCTGCAAAACATTTAAATCAGGTGACTGGTGTTACGGCTACACTTCAATAAGATCATCTTGATAGGTCTTCTCATCCCTTATGCTTTTTGTGCACAAGGGGTGAAGGATAGTATGTCCGAACGTAAAAAACCAATCCAAAGCAATATCCCACCTAAACCAATTGGGAATAGTGAGTATATTGTTGGAACGGAAAAGGAATTTAATAATGATGTTTGGACTGAACTACTCCGTAGTTTTGGTCCGTATCAACTGGAATTGATTGTAAAAAACAACCCAGCTTATAAAATTACCTTCAAAGAAGATCCTGGGTTAGAAAAGTTAAAATTGGAACTCAAACAAAATCCAGAAATACGTTACGTGGAACCAAACTCTCGCTTAGAGAAAAAAAACTAAAACATCTCATATGATCTCTTTTTCTAATTGGAAGTAAGATCATTGCTATTTTCCTTTTGTAATCTAATTCTTTCTCCAACGTATCAAAACCAATCCTTCCAGTGAAGCTTGTGAACGAGCTGATTTAGATTTTTTAGCTTGTTCTCTTTACAGTAGCTTTTTGTTTTGAACAATTCTGTACAATCAGTCATCAATAGCACTGAAACAAAGTGATCCAACCAAACGTTATCTAAACTTTACTTACTTTCTTTCGGTAAATTAACAGCTGCCAAACCTGCAAAAACAGAAGCAAGTAGGGTTGTTCCAGCCGCAAAGGGAAAGAAATAAAGAAACTCAATGGTACTAGTAACCAACAGGGCAATGGTTGTCGCCCAAATTAGCTTTCTTGCTAATTTTTGGTTTTCACTTAAAGAAGCAGAAAGGATCAGAAAGTAAATGGCTAAGATACTTAAGGCAATCGAAGTGATCAGTCCATAACCATAAAAGTATTCACCCATACTTCGATTCGTCCCCATAAAAGGGAATTTGTGCTCTATCATTTGGTGAATTACATTTTGTTTTATAGGATCTTCTGTTTGGTCCCAAGTTGCATTCCCGAAGGAATGACCAATCAAATGAAAGATCAGTAAGCCGGCCGAAATTCGTAAAAATAGTTTAGCATTCATATATTATAATTTTCCTTTTAAAACTGTTGTATTCCAATTTTATTGCCTTCGCAATCCAGAATCATTCCGATATGTCCCGCTTCCTCTCCAACATGAATGTTGTTAAGTCCGGTGTTTTCCCATCCGAAGTAGTCAAAAGCAAACCTAAACCCATGTGAGTGACCTAAAGTGTTACCGATGTGCCGTTCTGTAGTACAACAGGGTCTGTACTAGTTTCATCCCTTACAAATTGATCTCACAACATCCTTTACAAACAAGAATTTAATTCTTCGATTCAGAACACGATGTACACACCAGGAGTGTGTCATGGCTTGGAAGGAGACAAACGTGTTTGAAGAAAGAATGAAATTTGTTGTCGCTTGGAAACGTGGTGGGTGGTCTCTCACTGACCTTTGTCATGAATTCAATATCAGTAGAGTGACGGGGTATAAATATTTAAAGCAATACAAACTATATGGGATCGATGGGTTAAAAGACAAAAGCCGAAGACCGAAATACCATCCACACCAAACTCGAAAGAAAATCATTGAACTAATTTTACAAGAGAGAAAAGACCATCCCAGGTGGGGAGCAAGAAAACTCCTAGCATCACTCTCAGCTCGGTTTCATATGATTAGAAAATGGCCACATCCAAGTACTGTAGGTCGTATTCTCAAACAAAACAACCTTATCAAACCTCCCAAAAGAAGGATCCGTAAACAATCCATCGAACAACCATTCTCGCATGCACTCGGACCCAATGATATTTGGTGCGCTGATTTTAAAGGTCATTTCACTGTTGGGGATGGAAAAAGATGCACTCCTTTGACTGTCACAGATGCCTATAGCCGGTTTTTACTCTGTTGTGAGATTGTTCCTAAGGCAGATACTACCAATGTAATCAATG
>NZ_AOGW02000021.1 GCF_000332495.1 Leptospira terpstrae serovar Hualin str. LT 11-33 = ATCC 700639
CGCTCAATGGCGATTTCTATTTTGTACATAAAAAAAGCCAACCATGCGGTTGGCTTTTTTTATTGAGTTATGAGTGCTAACCCGGCAATGTCCTACTCTCCCATTGAGCGAACCCAATAGTACCATCGGCGATGAGAAGCTTGACTTCCGTGTTCGGAATGGGAACGGGTATGGCCTTCTCTCCATAATCACCAGGAGTAATTACCATTACTTCTAAGTGCACCGGATTTGCAAGTACATTTAATAGAAAATTTACATATTTAAATCGTAAGTCACACCAAATTTTAATCCGGAAACTAAGATTGTATGATCGGCTGTGGCAGAAACAAACTCCATTAATGTTCCTACACTGCTAATTCCATTCTCTGAAACACTGAAAGCAACGGGACTTTGTGATTTTGCAGTCATACGTTCACTCTCAAAACTGGCAAACAAACGTAATTTAGGAACAACGACGATACTTCCCCCCACACTAATTTTTTCAGAGTAGAATGTATAACCACCGTTAGCGTAATTTAGAACGACACCATTATTATAAATTCTAAATTGTTCCGAATTGTATGAGCCTGAGGAGTTGAATAAAAATGGACCGTAGATTAGAAAATCGGCAAATAGAGTTGCTCGTTCATTTAAATCAAATTCAAAACCAACCCCTAGGAGTCCGGAAGTAGCGGTTGCCGTTTTAGTATCTTGTCCCAAATAACTTGGTCCACCGAGACCCAAATAACTTCCTTCTAAAGTATGACCCATACTACGAATTACATATTTGGGCAAAATTCGAAAGTTTGAAACTGGTGAGAGTGTAATACCAAGATTAATGTCAGAATAAAGTAAACGATAGTCTGCTTCTTTGATTCCTAACCCATTCGCATAATAAGAATTCCATTCATAACCGCGATTAAATCGATTGAGATGTAATCCTAGAAAAACATTACTCAATACTCCTGCATTTAAAGAATGGAAATAATCAAAACCTAAATCATTGATTAAAGTCATGCCTCGGTTATTTTGCCAATCTTGGTTGTATTCCAAACCAACGATATCGCTATAAAAATTTCTTTTTTCGAAATCAGGGCGAAGGCTACCAAAAAATAAAGCACCCTTGAACCTTACTGTGTTTCCTTCCACTTTACCTTGCGCTGATAAAGTCCCGACAAATAAAGATATGATCATCAGAAAAAAAACGAAATTACGTTTCATTATTTGAATTACCTCTACCATCCAATAACAACTGGCAGAGGGCAGACTCAAGGAAAATTTATAGACTATTGGTTCTTTTTTGAAGTTAGCTATCTCCGAAATTCTAAATGGAAGTCAATTAAGGAAAAACCTTAATGTTTTAATCAAATTCTAAAATTCTATAGGCATATAAAGAGCGAAGTGAAAAGTTCGAAGTTCATAAGTATATCCATTTTCTTTAACAATCGGTCCACCAAATGAAACCCTTCCTCTCATTCCTAAAAATGGAGGAGACTCAAAATACATCATAAAGGCAAACTTAGCAACTGAATTAACCCCAACTTGATTTCGCATAAGACTGCTTATCGCGAGTGACTCCACAGCATTAAATCTTCCACTCAAATAAGCTGTTGCCGCTGTCAAATCAGGACGCAACAATCCTTGGCTTGCTAAATAATACCCTACCATTTCTAAATTATTTCCAGTAGAAAGATTAGTGATTAAATATGTGAGTGTTGGGTCAGACTCAGGATTGATGTTACCAGACACAAATTGGAATCCCCTGAGATTGTTTAAAAAAGCGTCTCTGTTAGAACTCGAATAAGCAATTAACAAGTTTGAGGCTGCATCTTTAAAATCAACATTTCCCTTTAACTTAACATGTGCAGGTCCAAAACCTAGTCCAAACCTAAAAGTATCAGGGTTACCAATATAAAAAATAGGAACTAACATCGAATAGGTTCCCTCTATATTTGTATCAATATCTTCGATTACTTTTGTCCGGTTTGGTTTCCAGGAATTGTCACTCGAACTGGAAGATCCTGAATCCGATTCTGATGAAGAAACTTCCGTTGATTGGTTTCTAGAAAGAACCTTAGGAATGGATTGCCGATTCAAATAAAAACTTGAATTATGTAACAGTAAATTGACTCCAAAATACTCTGAAATTTGGTATTCAGGAGACTTAATATCCAATAACCAAGACACTCGGCCAGGACCATCTTGAACCATAAGTGCATCTCGACTTCTACCCTGAATCGATAATGATACACTCTCCAGGGTCACACCAGGATTTATCGAAATATACTTGTATGAATTTTTTTCTGCACTTGGCTCTTGGGTGCTATTATGGTTTGGCTCTTCTGAAAACAAGGAACCAAAGGAAAAAATAAACAAAAGAACTATAAAATAACGATACATAAATGATTTCGTAACCTTTGTTGGTTTCAGTCAAAGTTAAGCGGTCATTAAGTTAATAAAGTTTTTTTTATCCTTTTGGAAAAGTTTATGTTTTCTTTGGTCTATGAAATTGGACTCAATACCCAAATCTATTTAGAAAGTTAGTTTTTGTAACTTTCATTTTTTCGTTTATAATTGTATTTCCACATCGGTAGTAGGAAACGCAACACAAGCATGGATCCAACCAAACTTACGGTCAGACTTCCTGATTTTTGCTTCTGGTGGACTAAATACTTCCCCCGATTTTAATTTCACACGACAAAGGCTACACTCTCCTGAACGGCAGGCATTCTCAGTAAAAAATCCATTCCGCTCTAAACTGTTTAAAAGTGGTTCTCCACTTGCCGCTTGAAATGAATTGTTTCCTACTTTAATGTTCACAAGATTTTCAGGAGAAACTGAACTCGGCCAACCGTGCATACGTTCTGGCATTTTAGGAGGCCCATTACTTTCGATTAAAATGCGACTTGATTTGACACCAAGGGCTGAAAGTAGTTCTTCACAATTTTCATTAAATGGAGTCGGCCCACAAACATAATACATCTTTGTGGTAGCTTCTGGAATTAACTCTTGTAATATGGAAAGTGAGAGTCTTCCACGGTATCCTGTAAAATTTGGGCTAGACTCACGCGACAAAATCTCAGTCAAAATAAAATTTTTGTGAATCTTTGCCAGTTTTCGTAGTTCTTCAATAAAGATGACATCATCTTCGAAACTATTCGAATAGATGATATGAAATCGAAATGACTCTGCTGATCCCAAAATCGCATGTAACATACTCATTGCAGGGGCAATGCCAGAACCTCCTGCAAGAAAGACTAAATCCCTGCCATGGAATAAAGGATTATGATGAAAAGAACCCATGGGTCCCGTACTTTCAAACTCTTGTCCAATTTCTACATCATCCAGCAAATAAGGACTTACAAACCCACCTTCTGCACGTTTGATGGTCAATTCATAGGAACCTAATTTTTTCGGGGATGAGGAAATAGAATATGGTCTTGCAGTAAAAACCCCAGAAAGGGAGACGAATAAATTGATGTATTGGCCTGCTTGAAACGGAGGTAAATTCTTTCCGTCGACTGAAACCAATTCTAGAGTTTTTGTCGATGTTGTATCCCTTCGGATCTGTTTAACCCGTAATCGTAGCCTTTTGGGATGGAGACTATCAATCGTTCGGCGGACAGCCCCTTTTTGTTCTTGAAAGTTGGAACCATTAGATTCCATTTCCTCTTTTTTTGTCACTGCTTCCCGAAATCCTATCACGGAATTGAAAACGTTTGTTTCTACTTCTAAATGATTATCTGACATTTTTTTCTCTTCCTTGCAATGGAATGCTCGTAATTTTAATCATACTTTTTGATTGAGATTTCATTATGTACTTTTTATTGATTTACGCTTAACTTTGAACCGTTTGATGATTTTCCTTGCTGTATTGTAACCATTCAAATAGGTAGGTTGAAATCCGCCCATACTCGTCCAGCTGCTCGCAGAATATAGACCATCGATGGCATCCAGAGATTCGCGCATAAGTGATCCGTCTTGTAACGTCTGTTTGAATCCATAAATGGCCCCACCTGGTGTATTCAAATAACGCATCATAGTCATAGGGGTTGCTACTTCTGCTTTTTCTATATGTTCTCTTATCTTTGGATAAGCTTGTTCCACAAGTGAAATCAGCTTATCACCAAACTCATATTTTGTGGAAATATAACTTTCTGGAGGAATGTCTTTCCACGCTTCTCCATATTGTAAGGCAACAAGAGTAACCACTGACTTTCCCTTAGGCGCTAGTTCCTTATCAATGAAATTATAACAAGTAACCATACCCCAGTCTGGAGCATCCAAAGTATACATTCGATCTTCAGTGACTTCCGCATTGGAAGTAGTCATGACAAAGGTGGATGCGGTTGTGAACCCGAGTTCTTCAGGTGAACAATCAAGTCCTAGATAAAGGCAAACGGCAGATACACCCATCCTTCGGGATTTAAAATCCTGGAGTACAGAAGAAGGGGGAGTTTCTAAATCTAACATTTCATGATAAGTAATGAGAGGACTTGCATTAGATACAACAGCATCACAGGTAACCGTTTCCCCTGTTTCCAGAAGGACTGCTCGCACAGCACCGTTCTCCGTGAATATTTTTTCTGCTGAACAGTGAAAACGCACTTCTCCCCCAGCTTCTTCAAAGGATGAAAGAAGAGCGCTGGAAAGCATTTGCGACCCACCTTTGATGTGCCAAGGTTTATACACACAGTAAAAATATAACATCCCGATGAATTCAGCAAAAACTAGATCGGTCGTAGGAATTCCCACATAACTCCAGTATGGTGTGATTATATCAATTAAATCATTGTTGGAAAAAAACTCATTCAGGACTTCGGTCGTAGAACGTAGGCCATAGGCTGAAAAATTTGGACATTTGGTTTGGAGTTTTTCTTCATCGTTTGTCAAACGAATTCGAGGTAGAATAAAATAGTATTCATTGACCACGGCTTCGCTCATTGTAAAAAAACGATCGATCGAGTTTCCTTCTTCTGGATAAAGACTTTTTAAATGATATTGTAATTCGCTCCAGTCCGCAGGTAAGGTAACATCTAACTTACCTGGCATGATGATACGATAGAGTTCTTCTTCTTGAACGAGTTCGATTTTATTCAATACACCCAGTTCTTCAAAAACACGGCGCATGATAAACGGACTTGATTCTGTTCCTACTCCACTGAGTTGGTGCAAAGCCACTTCAAACTCAAAATCCCCTCGTAAAAAGGAAGTCGCACATCCTCCAGGGACATTATGCCTTTCTAATAACAAAGTTTTGGAACCTTCGCGTTGAAGTCGAGTGGCTGCCATCAAACCAGCGTTACCGGCACCAATTACTATTGTGTCATAGTGAGACATTTCCTTCTCCTAAAAGGGGAACCCCTTTGAAACCAAGCCAATCTTTACAGTGTAAAGATTGCAATTACTTTTTCGCCCTTTTTTATAAAAAATTTGGATTTTCCGAAGTTGTTAAAAGAAACCCATAACTTTTGGAATCTATTTCGAAAAAGCTTTACCGGTTTAGTGAGTGGTTCTTATAGGTTGTAATGGCCGAGAAGAAAAAAAGTCAGGACAAAGAGAGTGCCTACCACCACGGGGACCTTCGCCCCGCACTCATCCATGCGGCACGTACTCTTTTGGAAAAACAAGGGATCGAGTCACTTTCTCTTCGTTCCATTGCCTCTGCAATTGGTGTAACCCATATGGCTCCTTATGCACATTTTAAAGGCAAACAAGAACTTCTTCAAGCTGTGGCAGCTTCAGGATATGATGAGTTGGCAAACAATATGCTTGTGGCACAAAAAGAAAATCCAAAACTTCGCGGACGTTCCCTCGCCTATCATTATGGTGTGGAATACATTCGCTTTGCCATGAAACATCCCAATCTTTATCGCTTAATGTTAAACCAAATTGACTTAGAAAAAAAATCGAAATCAGAACCAACTGACAAGGAAATAGCGAAGAGTACCGAGCGTCCCTTTCGTCTGCTCTATGCTGCTTTTGTCAGTGAACGTGGAAGTAAAGACTTAGCGCATGCCAAAGCTCTAGGTGCCTGGGCCATTGTTCATGGAGTTTCTTCTCTTGCCATCGACAAACACCTTGTTCTGCCCGAAGGTATGGATGTATTTCAATTATTTAAAGTGACTGTAAGTTCCTCAGTGGATCTGGGGTGAAAGGAAAAAAGTCGGTATCCGAGTGGGCCTACGAAAACCTACCTCTCAGCAAACTTTCAACTTCATTAATTTTAACCGGCAATCCTGCGCAGTGACCCATAGGGAACGAGCAGGCGACATTCGCGGGCGCAAGCAGCAAAGCGTAGCGAATAGTCGCAGACAATAGCCGGCACACACAACGCACCCACAAACAAAAAAGGCGCTCAACTTATTGAACGCCCTCACAATCTATAATGACTAACGAAGGCAATGTCCTACTTCCACCCCCACTCGCTTTTCCGCTCCGCGGGCGAGTGTCCGAGACTTGCTCCCTATGGGTCGCAAGTCTGTCATTTCGCGAACGATCTTTTCCTTGCGGTACTATTGGGTTCGCTCAATGGCGATTTCTATTTTGTACATAAAAAAAGCCAACCATGCGGTTGGCTTTTTTTATTGAGTTATGAGTGCTAACCCGGCAATGTCCTACTCTCCCATTGAGCGAACCCAATAGTACCATCGGCGATGAGAAGCTTGACTTCCGTGTTCGGAATGGGAACGGGTATGGCCTTCTCTCCATAATCACCAGGAGTAATTACCATTACTTCTAAGTGCACCGGATTTGCAAGTACATTTAATAGAAAATTTACATATTTAAATCGTAAGTCACACCAAATTTTAATCCGGAAACTAAGATTGTATGATCGGCTGTGGCAGAAACAAACTCCATTAATGTTC
>NZ_AOGW02000022.1 GCF_000332495.1 Leptospira terpstrae serovar Hualin str. LT 11-33 = ATCC 700639
TAATTTTTTAATCATTATATTTTTTGAAATTATTGCGCATAACGAACTAGGCTACTCGACGTTTCCCGACCCTGAGTCCCAGCGGGACGTTAGGGACTGGCATGAAGCTTGCGTAAGCAAGGCGAATGCCAGAAGGGAAATGTGCCGCAGGCCAAGCGAGGCCGGTAGTGCCGAAGCGCAGTGAGTAGCTGCTGTTATGCGAAGTTGCAGGTTGTTAAAATGAGATTCCCGCTGCTATATCAGCATATGCTTCTGTATTCCTTCCAATTCCACTATTTGAATTTTTTATAATAGGTAAGTTTAAAAGATAATTGCTCAATATATTCGATTCTGCTGAATTTGTTGTCATAAATGTTTCTATGTTTAATTCGGTTTTATTTTTTTGGAGAAACATGGGTCCGCCAGTAATAGAGAAAAAGAGACCATTTTCTAAAGTAACTTTAAGTCCAATACCAGGAGAGATATAGTAGGTATTTAATTGTTTTAATTCAACTGAAGCATAACTAAAGCCTGAACCAATTACGTTACTATCAAAGATTGAACTTAAATTTATACCGTAACTTGTTGAGGGCAGATATCCTATAGTAGCATTAACGAAAAAAATAGAGTTAAATAAATAGTAATTCATGAAAATTTTTGCAGAATCCTGAAATGCCTTGTCGAATTCCTGAAAATTATATATAGATTGATTTGTGGGCAAAAACTTTTGATCATAATTATACTTGTATTTAGAGTTTATAAATATAAATCCTAATTCGGTATTCCCACTAAAATTGTATGAAATTCCTAGATATGGTGCGTAGTAATAATTTGAGATACTATTAACTCCTGAAATAATTGAAATAGGTTTCTTACGTCTGTATTCAAGCTGTTCCTCATTAAATGATTTTGCATTTATTGAGAAATTTGAAAAAATCAATAATAGAAATATTGTGACTTTTAATTTTGTCATTTTTTGATCCTAAATTATATATTCTGCAATTTCGCATAACGAACTAGCCTTAACGACGTAGGCTGACCCTGAGTCCCGGAACGGGACGTTAGGGACTGGAACGACGCTTGCGTAAGCAAGAGGAGTGCCAGAAGCCTATGTGTCGCAGACCGAGCGAGGCCTTGTGCCGAAGCGAAGCGTTAAGGTGCTGTTATACGACGTATCAAATGCATTAAATTAATTTTTGAAGTTTACTATTAAAATAAACAGAAAAATACAGATAAAAATAATTTTCTTTAAATATAAAGTTAATATCCAATAACAAAATGATGTGGGTGAAATAATAATCAAGAAAAGATGTTTTTTGAAACGAAATTTGATATCTATAAAGTTTCGAAATCTATATTCTCTTTGTTCAATGTATTTTCTTGCACGTAAATTGAATCCTTTTATTGAGTATCGATATTCGTAATTGATTGTAATTTTGTTCCTTTTTAAGGAAAATCTAATTATGTAGTTTAAACAATCATAGGTTTCAGCAGGCGGAATATTTTCCCCCTTCGGCCCTATTTTTCCCGCCAATTGCAGACGATCAAATGCCGAGTAGTAAAGGATTTTATTTGTAAAAATATAAGTTAATAGTTTATCTTTTAAATTTGCTTTTAATTGAGCGAATTGTGATTGAGAGAATTTATATACCTCAATTTCTTTTTCTCTACTTAAGACATTTTCCTCAATTCCATAAGCATAGCTGTAAGATATATACTTTCTATAAATGCAAATTAGTATTATTAAATATAGGTAAGAGAAAATAGTTTCGTCCGAAAAATAAAGTCCAGCTATTCTATTTATAAAATTTGAAATACAATTTAGAATCCAATGCAAAAGTAAATTCTCGATTATGTTTTTTGCATCTCCGATACCAACTGCTAAAGCTAGTAATGAAGTAATGAATGCTAGATTTTCCTTTTTATCTATTTTCATTTATATTTTTGATATGTCGTATAACGAACTAGGCTAACCGACGTAGGCTGACCCTGAGCCTCGTAGAGGCGTTAGGGACTGGCACGTAGTTTGCGGATGCAAACGAGTGACAGAAAGCCTATGTGCCGTAGGCCGAGCGAGGGCGAAGTCCCGAAGCGAAGTGGTTAGCTGCTGTTATACGCAGTAGCGATAGTAGCTGATTGAATTTCAATTTAAATTAATTGTTCAAATCATTTTTTTATATTAAAGACGTGGTCAATTTTAACACGATCGTAATCAAGTATCCATTCATTATATTTTTTATATATGGGTTCTAAGGTTTCTATTGTTTTTGATACTACATCTAAACCTCGGTCATCATAAATTTTGAAAATTATTTTTTTATCTAAATTAACAAAAATTAAATCATCAGTTATTCGTGGAATTTTATTTGGAAAATCTCTATGGATTAGTGCTTCAATTAATTTGAAATAATTAATGTGCTTAGTTGAGGATTGAATATTGGCTTGGATACATAATTTTAATTCGGAATTATGATGGTTTGAATATTTTTTGAAATATACACTTCTATAATTAAGATTTTTGATTTGACTAAAAATGAAATTATTTTTTGAAATTTTCTTTCGTTTATTTTGAGAAATGTTAATGACAACCAAAATATTATCATTTGGTTCGAATGTATTTTCGAATATTAGTAAAGACCTATCAATACATTCTTTAAAATATGAGTCGCTTTCAAATTCGTAATTTGATTGTAGATTAATTCTTAGCCCGTATTCAAAATTATAAAATAATGGTTTTTTTAATTTATCTTTTTTAAAATTTGTAGTTAGGAAATTATTTAAACTGATATTCATTTCATCTATTTGTTATCTTCAAAGTTTATATCTTTGTTTTTAATTTTTGATATTCTGAGCTATTGCGTATAACGAACTAGACTAACCGACGTAGGCTGACCCTGAGTCCCGGAACGGGACGTTAGGGACTGGTCACGACACTTGCGAAGGCAAGGGGAGTGCCAGAAGCCTATGTGTCGCAGACCAAGCGAGGGCTTGTCCCGAAGCGCAGCGGTTAGTTGCTGTTATGCGCAGTTAACGGTCTCTTCAATAAGAGTAAGATTATTATAAAATTTCTATTCTATTATGATTATCTTATTTTTTTCATTTTCAGATTGGTTCGAATAACTTTCTTTTTCGAACCAATTTATATGATTTTTTCTTACTTTGTGAAAGCGCACAATTGGGTTGTCGCTTTTAGAAAGATATATTCTGAAATTATCCTTAGGAAAGTCTTTTTCTAGTTTTACTTTCCACATTTCAGAAATATGTTTTCCTAGGTTCCACGCATCTTTGAAATCAGGATGTTCGCTATCCCAGAATGGCTCATCGGGTAAATCTGCAGAATGGGTAAATAAATCAAGTATGTGTAAGTGATTTATGAAACATTCAGCTTCAATGGGATCTGCTGGAATTTTTTCTACCTTTGAATATTCACATTTAATAAAAATCATTCCATTTTTATCGATAAATTCAGGCCAAAAGTAATCAGATATAATTTTTTGTATCCAACCTACTTGAGCATTATCATTTGGAAGATTACCTTCAAATCCATTCGAAATTCGTTTTTGAGCATTTGATAAAATTTCTTTGTAATCTTCATTAAACATTGCAGAGGTTGTTTTATCAACTTTCGCTGCAAGTTGCTGGATTGTGATATATTCCGAAGGATGTTTGAAGTTCAGCCTATTAGTATCAGCAAAACGAGCAAAAAGTTCGAATAGAATTATTGCTTGATCTTCACTTATTTCTAAAGAATATTTTTTCATTATTTCCTTAAATTTCTACAATGGAAAAGATACTCATTCTTTTTTGTATTTAAGTTTTAATTTTTGACCGTTTATTGCGCATAACGAACTAGGGGAGACGACGTTCCTCGTAGCTGAGCCTCGCAGAGGTGTTAGCGTCGGCGCGTCTTCTTGCGTAGCAAGAAGCGTGACGGAGAGGAATGTGGCGCAGCCCAAGCGAGGCCGTAGAGCCGAAGCGCAGCGTTTCCTCGCTGTTATGCGAAGTATTTTATTTTATAATGCAATTCCTGCATAAAATGATATAACTGAAAATTCAGAATTTCCCATTTTATATTGGTTTCCAAAATATAAATCCTGTATATATTTTAAAGGAAATCCATTAAAGTATACTGGATCAAAAGTATAATGATCTTTGATTTTTCCTGAATTTATAATTCCATATTCGAATTCAATTCCCATTATAAAATTTTCAAAGAATTCTTTTCTATACCCAATTCCCATGGTTCCAAAAAATCTGTTCGAAAATGTAGTGATTTTTGAAAAAGGTTGATACTCAATATTGCGTCCTATATATATAAAATTTTTTTCTTCTTTTGTAAATCCTTTTTCTACACCAGCATTCAAACTACCATAGAAATTATCATAGAAAAAGTATTGAGTTCTAAACATAAAATACTCTCCATATCGGGAATTAGAAAACTCACTAATTTGCCGATAATCAATATAAGATCTATGAGCAAAACTATAATTACTATCCGATTTTTCTCCAATGTTATAGGTAAATCCAACGAAGAATTTATTTGTAATTCCCAAAAGTACGTTTAAATCGAAATCTTCCGTTCTTTTTCTAAAAGAACTGTATTTGTATCTATTTAAAGTATAAGGAGTTGAATATATATGAAGTCTTTTTCGGTTTTGTTCTTCACCTTTTGGTTCAATGTTTTCTTCTGAAAATATTTGGTAGGGTAATAGAAGTAGAAATATAACTAGAATTTGAAAATTCTTCTTATTTTTTTTCATTTTTTGGTTTCTTAATTAAATTTTAAAATATTTCGCATAACGATTGAGCCTTCCCGAAGTTTCCCGCCCTGAGCCTCTGAAAGAGGCGTTAGGAGAAGCGGGAAATTTGCCGTAGGCCGAGCGCGGGCTAGACCCGCAGCGAAGCGTGAAGGCGATGTTAGTTGCAGTGTGCCATTCGAGAATAAAGTATTGATAAGAAAGAACTGGAAGTCCACCCGAAACCTTTAACAAACAGCACAAATTAAATCACTGAAGAGCTTTCTTTGACAAACAAACCCCATGAATGTATATATATTCATAAGGTCTTTGCTTTTATGATAAAAAGCTAAAAAAACAGACTTGGCGAGAAGAAAATACGCACATTGCAACTAACGAAATAGTGGAGACGACGTTCCTCGTAGCTGAGCCTACGTAGTAGGCGTTAGCGTCGGCGCGCCTTCTTGCGTAGCGAGAAGCGTGACGGAGAGGAATGTGGCGCAGCCCAAGCGAGGCCTCGTGCCGAAGCGAAGCGTTTCCACGCTGTTATGCGCTGTAGCGTATTTACTATCTCTTTTTTTCTTCAGTTTTCCAATTTTTTTCTGTTTCATCGATTTTAGTGATATAGTTTAAGTTATATAAACAACTTGAAAAGATAAAACAAAAACTTATTGTCATATACATTTTAAACATATTCAAAAGTCCTTTTGTTCGTTCTGAATGAGAGAGATTACTTCTGGTATGGTTTTTAAAGCAAGATTTTTCATACTTCTATCTAGAGCTAATTGGTAGAAATAATCAGGTTGAAATACTATAGTAGCTTCGCCGACTGCCTTAAATCTTCTTTTGAATGACTTATTTTTAAAATGAACAAAAATATTTATGTCTATAACAGCTATTGCATCGATCACAAAGAAACCTACTTCGGGTTCAATGAACATTTGGTTTACTTGAATTTCAATTTCCGGATTATCATTGGACGGTAGATTAGTAATAGTAAATCCAGAATTTTTGAGTTCGGTAATAAAAAGATTTTTTACGATTTCTTCTGCCTGAGGTTTAATGAAGATGTATCCCCTTTCGATTCCGAATCCATCTTTAAATATTCCTTGAAAAGTAATTTTGTTTCTGGAAAAATTTTTGTAACTTTCAGAATAATTTACTGAAATGGTGATATTCTTGTAAGTTATTTCAGAATAAATAGGGTTTTCGTATTTATATTCGAAGGTTTTACTAGTAAGAATACATCCTAAGTTTATTAGAGAAATTATTAAATGTATTATGTATTTAAATCTACTTAAATTCATTTGTTTTAAATTTAGTTTTCGCTTTCGCTATAGCGCATAACGAACTAGGGGAGACGACGTTCCTCGTAGCTGAGCCTGCGGATGCAGGCGTTAGCGTCGGCGCGTCTTCTTGCGGAGCGAGAAGCGTGACGGAGAGGAATGTGCCACAGGCCAAGCGAGGCCATATGCCGAAGCGCAGCGTTTCCCCGCTGTTATACGCAGTTGGCGATTGGTTATCTATTGCAATAGTAACCTACATCATCGCAAACATCTGAATTTTCTCTTTCTTCAGTACACTTTTCCTTAAATGG
Organism: Leptospira terpstrae serovar Hualin str. LT 11-33 = ATCC 700639; assembly: GCF_000332495.1. NCBI lineage: Bacteria > Pseudomonadati > Spirochaetota > Leptospiria > Leptospirales > Leptospiraceae > Leptospira > Leptospira terpstrae. Next base: position 6,313 of record NZ_AOGW02000022.1, read on the forward strand.
ATTATACTCTTTGCATTTTATATTTGTAAAAGTACATTTTTTTATATCAAGTTTGTATTTTGATGCAGCGAGATATTTTTCTTGTTCATCCGTAATAAAGCCTTTTATCTGATCTTTCCAAATTAAATTAATAATCTTTATTTTTTGGTTTTTAGATTTATTCTTTTCTTTAATAATGCTTTTTCCCTCGGAATAATCGATCTTTTGTAATTCACTCTCTTTCATTTCTAATTGAATATAATTATTTTTTAAGTTATAGGATCCAGTCAGGATTTTTCTTTCTCCTTGAATGAAATCAATAAATTCATCTTTTAAATTTGATTCTTTATTTGATAAAGTTAAAGTTTTATATATCCCAATCCCATAAGGATTGCATCTAAGGAAAGAGTATGATGATTTCAAAGTTAATTTTTTAGAATTTTTTATTTCGGGTTGCCTAGCAAGAAAGTTATCGAGAACGAAGCCATTCACTTCTTTTACGTAATGCCATGAAGAACTTTTTCCATCAAATATTTCCAGAATTTCCGTCTTCTTTGTATTTATTTTAGTTCCGTAAGGGATTTGGTTAATGATTTCAGAATTTATAGAGGGATTTTTTCTGACATTTAGAATATCCGTCATTGTGTAGTGTATTGAATATCCATCTTCGGAATTTAAAAATTCAAATGATTTGCAATGTATATTTGCTAGTAATATGAGGATGAAAAATAATCTTATTGTTGTTTTTTTCATTGTTTATATTTTTGTTTTCGCCAATTGCGTATAACGAACTAGACTAACCGACGTAGGCTGACCCTGAGTCCCGGAACGGGACGTTAGGGATTGGCACGACGCTTGCGCAAGCAAGAGGAGTGACAAAAGCCTATGTGTCGTAGACCGAGCGAGGGCGCAAGTCCCGAAGCGAAGCGGTTAGTTGCTGTTATGCGAAGCGACTTACTATTTTGTTTTGGCTTCTATTTCTAGTCAAATTTAACGAAAAATAAACTAGATAGTTAGAATGAATAGCAATCGGATAGATTTGAACAAGTTGAAGAACTTGAGCATGACGCAGATGCATCGCAAGTGTATCCTATAAATGAAGAAGGACAACCGCCCGGAGTACCAACAAATTTACATTTTACATTATCAATTCCAGCAGTAGTATCAAAATAAAGTAGTATATCTCTTGTTGTTAAGGTTGTATCACGTAGAATAAAACCACTATTAGGAGTAAATTCAACCGTTACTTTAAATTGATAAGCTTTCGAGGCTGGATAAGAAGTTAAGGTACCACTAAGAAGTCCAGTTGTAGTATTTAAAGTTAGTCCATTGGGTAAAGCAGGTGATATGGAGAATGATTTAATTGTAGTGTTTGAGTTTGAGACTATCGGAGCCGAAATTAATGGGGACTTACTTATTGAAGAACCTGTGCTTAATCCAGTATATTTATCATGTAAATCATAAGAAATAGACGCTGGTTTAGTAGCAGATTTTGGTAGAGTTCCGAGCAAAAGCAAAGTAGTTGTGGTGTTATCTTTTTTTTTTTATCCTCACATGAGACTAGATTCGATATTAATAATATAAATATGAGCAAAAGTATAGAATTTTTCATAAACTTAAGAGGAATAACGTAGGAACTTGCTGTCAATATAAATTTTCCTTGTTAGCTGAAAAATAGCAAATAGATAAAATGATAAATTTTATTGTAAAGGAAGTTAGATCAGTAAATCTTTATTTTAGATTTGTTTTGGTCGTTTCGCATAACGAACTAGGCTAACCGACGTAGGCTGACCCTGAGTCCCAACGGGACGTTAGGGACTGGCACGTAGCTTGCGCATGCAAGCGAGTGACAGAAAGCCTATGTGTCGCAGACCAAGCGAGGGCGTAGTCCCGAAGCGCAGCGGTTAGTCGCTGTTATCTGCAGTTGGGTTAGTTAATTAGGCAGATAGTTTAAGAGTTTTTATAGAGTCTAATTTACTCTTTAATTTTTCTTTTTTCTCTCTAATATCAAGATCAGTTTGTAAATTTATCCAAAATTTTTCAGACATACCAAAAAACTTAGATAATCTTAATGACATATCTACTGTTATTTTTCTCTTCCCATGTAAAATATCTAAAATTGTTGAAGTAGATACGTGAAGTTCCTTCGATAATTTATAAGGAGTGATTTGCATAGGTTCAAGAAATTCTTCTTTCAAAATTTCAGCGACAGTTGGAGTCGGGATTCTGTTATTTTTCATAATTATTATACTCCTTTAATGATAATCAATAATAGATACTTGATTACAGTTTCCTTGATCAAATTTAAAAATGATACGCCACTGATCATTGATTCTAATAGAATAAAAACCATTCAAATCGCCTTTTAAGCTTTCTAATCTGTTAGAAGGAGGAGATTTCAAATCATCCTCTTTCTCTGCGTTATCTATTAAAATTAGTTTAGTAAGAGCTTTCTTTTGAATTTCCGGTGGAATCCTTTTTGAAAAGTTTTGGTTAAATATCTTTTCTGTTTCTTTGTCTCCGAAAGAAAGAATCACACCTTACTATATCTCTACTGCAGATATAGTAGTCAAGTTTTTTATTTCAAAGCTTTCCTAAAGATTTAACCCAATTGCAGATAACGAACTAGGGGAGACGACGTTCCTCGTAGCTGAGCCTACGTAGTAGGCGTTAGCGTCGGCGCGCTTCTTGCGATCGCAAGAAAGCGTGACGGAGAGGAATGTGGCGTAGCCCAAGCGAGGCCGTAAGTGCCGAAGCGCAGCGTTTCCCCGCTGTTATGCGAAGTAAGTTTTTTATAGAAGTTGGTTTAATTTATTTCCTCTGACTACTTTCTGCATTTCTCCTTTAATTCGTAATATCAATATTTGAATTTCATTTTTATTTAAGCGGTTATCTTCAATTATTTTTTCAATTTGAGGAAAATTTAGATTAGGAAGGTCATAATGTGTTCTATTGATACGCATATTAAGTAGCCTTTCTTTTCCTACCTGATAATTTTCAAAGTGATTAATTAGTTCAAGGAATTCCGAATAATGATCTTCATCGATTAGGAGTGCACTATTTATTATTGAATCTTTCGCTTTTTTTAAGGATCTTACGAATGATTGTAAGGTATGATTCGTTACATTTTCCCAAAGTTGATCCATATTTATTTTTAAATCAGTTAGGGAGACCCATAATTCATTGTATATTTTAAACTGAGTTTCGTGAAATAGAGCATTGGAAATTGATTGAGTTTGATAGTTAAATTGTAGATTTGCTTTCAATCTTTCAATTTCTTGATTATTTTTAAATTTCTCTTTTTCAATAATTTTATCTGACAATAACTTTGCGTACCAACTCCCGAAAGCGATAACTAAAAAAGCAAGGCCTCCTAGTGCCGCGATTGATGTTGTAATGATTTTAATAATGTCTTCGATGTTCATAGTTTCCTGTAATTATTTTAAACTTATTTCGCATAACGAACTAGGGGAGACGACGATCCTCGTAGCTGAGCCTGCTGCGCAGGCGTTAGCGTCGGCGCGTCTTCTTGCGCAGCAAGAAGCGTGACGGAGAGGAATGTGTCGTAGACCGAACGAGGCCGTCAGTGCCGAAGTGAAGCGTTTCCCTGCTGTTATGCGAAGTTTTCGGGCTTGTTAGATGAATTACGCCACGGACGGCGTTCTTTTTCTTCCTGTCTTTGGTGTTTTGACTTTATATTCTTTTACAAGAATATCAGTTGGAATTCCTAGATTTTGATTAATCTTTCTTATCATTTCCAAAGTAAGCTTTCTTTTCCGATTTAAGATTTCAGTGGCACGACTTCGCCCGCCAATTAAATTTCCTAAATCAATACTTTTCATATTCATGTCATCCATAACGGATTTTAAAGCTTCAATAGGATCCGGATCATCAATAGGGTAGTGTTTAGCTTCGTAGGCATCAACTAAGGTAATTAAAACATCTAATTTATCGTATTCGGGAGTATTTTTCTTCGCATCCCAAAGTTTCTCAATCTCAGCAAGAGCTTCTAAGTGATCTTTTTGATTTTTGATAGGTTTAATGTTCATTTAAATCACCTCAGCATTGATTTTATCATATTGTTCATGTGTACCAATAAATCTAATGAAAACAGTCTGTAAATTGTAATGAATCTTAACAATTAATCTGTATTTATTCCCATGTATATTGAAAACGATTCTATTATCTTTAAGGAAACTAGCATTTCTGTATTTTTCTTTGATATCAGAAGGAGATTTCCAGTTAGCTTTGGAAGTGTCTTTAAACCAAACTTCAATAGGGATTTTAGAGTCAGAGTATTTAGGAATAGAGTAAAAATCTTTTAAAATTTTTCTCGAAATAACCCTCACAAATCAACATAAGCATGTTCCCGAATTGGTAACAACTATTTTTTTTTCCTTTTTTAGCGAGCACGGACGCTCGCATATGAATAAAATAAAGACTCCCGAAAATTTCGTATAACGAACTAGCCTTCCCGAAGTTGTCCGACCCTGAGTCCCGGTAACGGGACGTTAGGGACTGGCACGGAGCTTGCGTATGCAAGCGAGTGACAGGAGGACAATTTGCCGTAGGCCGAGCGAGGCCTTGTGCCGAAGCGTAGCGGGAAGGTGCTGTTATGCGAAGTGCCAAATGATTAAGATTTATTTTTTGTAACAAAAAATACGAGAACAATCGATTAAACAACTATTTCTAACTTGATTATTTAGGTTTGGATCTTTTGTTTTCGCAAGAAATTGAAAAAGGAACGACATGTCTTGGATATTGTTACAACTTTCATAACATTGCTTTTTCTCTTCACAATCAATAATAAAATTTATTCGATCATTTTTATAATCCAGTGAGAAAGGATTTTCTCTTTAGAATAAATTGTTTGACCAATAGAAAGGAAAATGAATACCAATAAAATCTCTTTAAATGAATGCATATTAATTTTAATTTATTAAATTGTTTGGTCATTGAATTTAATTTAACTAGAAGTATATATTATAATCAATTTTGATTAATTTTGTAATTGCTAAAGATTTACAATTTTTGGTTTTCCGATCATAAACCAAGCATTCATAATTTTAAAGTTTTTTAGTTCATAAATAGCAAGAACATCAACGAAACCTTTTCCTTCAGGAAAATTTCGTGTTACGATTTCAATATCTACAACTTTGTTGTCGATTACATATCTTGAGATCAATTTTGCAAACAGATCTTTTTCTTTGAATCTTTCAATATGTCTATTTCTAATCTCTTCAATTCCATCGGCGATTAAGTTATCGGGTTGTAAGTATACTTTTGCATTTTCATCCCAATAAGAAATAAATCTATCTATGTTTTTTTCATTATAAGCAATTAGTTGATTTGCTATGATTGTAATTTTGTCTTCTTCTTTCATATTCTTTGGCATTTCGTATAACGAACTAGACTAACCGACGTAGGCTGGCCCTGAGTCCCGGAACGGGACGTTAGGGACTGGCCACGACACTTGCGCAGGCAAGGGGAGTGCCAGAAGCCTATGTGTCGTAGACCGAGCGAGGGCGTAAGTCCCGAAGCGAAGCGGTTAGTCGCTGTTATACGCAGTTTTAATGTTTATAAGTAACAGATGCGAAAGTAGAATAAAAATATTCATTCTTAGCAGTATATTCTATATTTGATCTAATTAAAATCGTAGAAAAAGAATCGCTGGTAAGAATTTGACTTCTATTTTGAACAATTTTTGCAGATTGGTCAATAAAGCCTAAAGATAATAAAATGGATTCATTAAATTCGTAACCAAGAATAACTTTTGTTTCGTTAGCATAGTATTTAGTGTATGGATTGTCTTTGATTTGAGCAAATTCAAAATTTCTTGCAGAAGTTACAATTGAGTGGTTAATTTCGGTAAAACCACTTAAGATAGAATATCTGTAACCTGCTGATATATAGAGGCCATAGAATCTTGGTGATTCAAGTAGTAGTCCAGCCGTTAATCCATTTAGATTTTGGGAAAAATTATAGTTATAAAATGCAAATCTCCCGTCGCTTAAATCACTTTGTAATCTTTGTATTCCGAGGTTAAAAATTATTCTATTTTCAATTAGATGGTAATTTAAGAATAAGTTCTGTTCTGATCTATAATACGTACCAAGATTTCCTTTACTAATTTGATCTGTATAAGGATATATTCTATCAAAAGAGGAATTTGTTTTTTTGTATTCAAAAAAGTTTCCTTCAATACTAAACTTAGAATCATTTATAAATCTAACAAATCCGAACGTGTTATATTGGATAGAAGGTATTTCATATGCGAAGGATATCGGAAAAAGGCTGTTATACATATTAAATTCATTCGGGGCTGCATATCCGTTATTTCTTCTGATATAAATTTGGTTTGCTTTTCTTTTTTTGGCATTATTTTCAACTTCTTCCGCATTAATACTGAGGCTTGAGATTGCTAATATAATTAGAGTAAATATTTTTCTTTTTTTCATAAGTTTTATTAAAATTGCGTATAACGAACTAGGGGAGACGACGTTCCTCGTAGCTGAGCCTGCGGATGCAGGCGTTAGCGTCGGCGCGTCTTCTTGCGAAGCGAGAAGCGTGACGGAGAGGAATGTGCCACAGGCCAAGCGAGGCCATGTGCCGAAGCGCAGCGTTTCCCCGCTGTTATGCGAAGTAAAAACAGCCACAATTATTTGGTTATCTCTCGTCTAATATCTATTAAACTTTTCAATTTTTGTGAATTATAGAGTTCGATAGATTCGTTATCAAATTTGTCGTAGTCAATATATTTTCCTTTCTTAAATTTTTCTAAATAGTTAACAAATTCTGAATCGCATTTTAAATTTGTGTTTATCCAAGTTTGATTATGTTCAAATAGACATTTTTGACGCTTCTGGCAAGCTAAGTCAAGTTGAGATTTTTCAATAGGGCACACAGGGAAAATATCTGGATCAAAAGTTTCACGACAAAAGCATCCAAATTTAACATTTTTAAAACTAGATTTAAATGAATTGTTAAATTCAGTAGCGAAGACTTCATTTCTTATGTTTTCCTTAATCCTATTAATCAAAGGTTTATATTCAAAACAAAAGATCGGATCCTCGAAGCAGTTTTTGATAAGGTTTACATTTGATTTTGTATCGAATTCAATTCTTTTCCTTTTTTCTGTTTCCTTTATTTCTCTTTGTTCTATTTGAGGTAATGAATTAAAATGTCTAATTTCCTTTTGTTTTTCCGAAGGAGCAATCACTGATAAAACAGCGCTTATCAAAATGTTTGTAAAAATGAAATCTATCATAAATTTAATTTGTTTTTATTTCGCATAACGAATTAGTCTTACCGAAGTTGTCCGACCCTGAGTCCCGTAAACGGGACGTTAGGGACTGGCACGTAGTTTGCGAATGCAA
>NZ_AOGW02000023.1 GCF_000332495.1 Leptospira terpstrae serovar Hualin str. LT 11-33 = ATCC 700639
TTATTTAAACGCACACACTAATGCCTCTTGCCATTCGAACTGACAACGGTCCACCATTTGCCTCGAATGCGCTGGCAGGGCTTAGTAAACTTTCTGTATGGTGGATCAAACTGGGAATCAAGTTGGAGCGGATTGAACCAGGCAAACCACAACAAAATGGTAGGCATGAAAGAATGCATAAAACCTTAAAGGAAGAAACGGCTTTGCCTCCAAGGTCTAGCTTAGAGACACAACAAAAAGCATTTCGAGATTTTCAGAAAGAATTCAATTACCTAAGACCACATGAAGGAATTCAAAATTCTTTTCCTGCTAACCATTACCAAAAGTCGAAAAGGAAATTCCCAAAACGGATTGTAAAAGCTTCTTATCCAACAAACATCATGATTGGAGAAATCAATGACATAGGGAATCTTCATATTGAAGGCCATCGGATCTTTCTATCTTCCGCGTTAGCAGATGAAGAAGTTGGTTTAGAGGAAATCTCGGACAGGCATGTAAAGATTCATTTTTATGGAGTTAGCCTTGGTGTGATCGATTTGTATACGGGAAAGTTGTTGCATTTTAAAAATCCAATGCAATCCTCATTACCGTCTGAATCAGGATTTTAATGCATCTTTATGTAAAGTATGTATTGAGACAAAACTGTAAAGGATGTACGAGTACACTCACAACAGTCCCCAATTGCAATGCGACATAAGATCAATTATGGGAAGCTCACTGCATCACGTAAGAATCAACAGAGAAACACAATCCCTAAATCCAAGTAATATTTCAAAAGTATGATGCGCCTCGCGATGGGATCACATAATAAAACTTCATTGATTATGCGATCCCGCTCTTCGCTTCAATCTTTGCCTACGCAAAGGATTTCCGCTACGATCGGTGGCAGGAATTTTTTCAAAAATCGAAGGTTGTGACCTCTTCAATAGCACAAGACAGTTCAACGGAGGCATAGTTAGGAAGAGCTAAACCTAAGAGATAAATGTTTTTTTCACAAGCATCAACCGTTTCTCTTTTGTAATATTTATCTGGATTTATCTCTGCAAGGATTGGAATTAGAACTCCATTCAAAAGAGAGGAAGAAGCTTCTGCACCTGCAGAGCCTGCTCCCAACGGAGCAAATTTTGCGCCATCGATCCGACGAGAGGCTTCGAGTAATTTGGATTTAGCATCAGCACCCAAAATGTTATCGGAACTTAACCTAGCAAGCGTTGGTTGGTTGCATCCGGTCCCGACAGTCATTAGAAACACTATAAAACTCGACAGAATGTAGTTTTTCTTTATTTTCATAATTCGAAATTTTGGAGGGAACTTACAGGAAAGTCAAACCGAAACAATCCAGAAAATGCACCAAGACTGACCAAATTAAAACTCAGATGAAAGTTCTGAACCCTGTTCATTGGAATACGAAGGAAAATCTTTAATTTGTGAATTCTAAATATGAACTTTTAGGAATAAAAAATTTGAGAATGGAGATCTCGATTGTCGTATCAGCAGTTTTGTGTTAGGCGTGGTTTTGGGAAAGCCCACGAGCCCACCTCCACCACCCAATTCAGGGCGGGGGCTCTTTGGGGCTCAAGCGACATAGTTATGTTATGATTACTTTCTGGACCCGTCGCTCACTCGTTTTTGGATCACTTCGTTCAATACCTCAACCAGTTCCTGGAACTCATCTCCCTTACGAATGCGAATGGTTTCAATCGGTTCCCCTGAAGCCATTCTCTGCAAAGAACGTTTGATGCTGAAAACAGGACCTGCCATCTTATGAGATTTGAAAACTGAAAACACTGTGATCAATAGCAAATACAAGACTGAGAGAGTAACTACAGCATCAAATTGAATGGTATACATATTCAATTGGTGGTCATAGTTCGGAAGGTATATTTCACGCGGAACAAATTTGTCTTTCAATTCGCTTGGCGCTGCGTCTTCATTTTCTACCTTCCAAAATACGGTTTGTGCATCCTGGCGAAGACGAAACACTGCTCCGCCATCATACTTGGATTGGTTCAGCCAATATAAAAAACCCAAAGTCACAAGAACCCCAGATATAAACAAAAGAGAATAATGAGCTAAAAACTTTAATTGGAATTCCTTATCGATGAGATAGTGAAAACGGAAGGTTTTTTTGTGATTTTGCGACATGGCTTCCTTTAAGGTGTTCCCCTAGGGTGTTGGAGATGAGCCTCTCAGAAAAAGACAAAATTGTCAAAAACTTATAGAGATTAACGGATTTTTTCTGTTTCTAAAATCTTTTGTATCGGGATTTCGATAAGACCTTCCAATCCTTGGAAGTGAAGATGAGTTTCTGACTGCCCAAGGATCACTCCTCGGTATTCTGTTCCATCATCCAATCGTACAAGTTCTAATCTAGCATGTTCTTCGTATAGCAAAGTCTCACGAGCAAGAATGGTTTGAGTTTGGAAGGCTTTGAGTTCTTTCTCTTCTTTGGGATTTACAGGAGACGCAACTATTGGCAATGCTTCACCTAATTTTACAATGGTTTGTTGTTTCGATGTTAAGATGAGATCCCCAACTGCGACAGAACCTTCACGCACCGCCACCACTTCAGACTTGCCATCAAATTGAACACTGAAAACTGTTCCTCTAACCTGTGTAAGATGTTCACCTGCTTGGACAACAAACTGACTGTCCTTAGAGAGTTTCGAGACAGAAGCAAACAACTTCCCTTTTTTTACAGAGAACTTTTGAGATTGAGCCTCACTTGTTTTTTCGATCACGTCCATAACCACTTCAGAATTGGGAGTGATGCGCATCCAAGAACCAGTTTCAAAATCTAAATCGATTTGAGAGGAACCATCGGTAATGACAATATCGCCAGATGCCAATTGGTAGTGTTTCACGAGTGGCACTGGCTGGGAACTTCCTTGTGGTAAAACAGAAACCTTCCCTTTCACAGAAGATACTAAAACCTTTAGCGGAGAAACGATTTGTGTCGTTTTTTTAGCGGAAGGAGCGACAGCAAGTTCGGAATTTTTTGGTTGTGACGGATTGAGAATGAAAACAAAAAACAAAGCCGCAGCTAAAGACAAAGCTGACCCACCGAAAATGGCAAGGCCCAAAGGTTTACGAAAAAATGAAACAACATTGGAAACAGGAGCTTGGTTTGGATTGTATTCGAATTGGATGTTACGTTTCGATACAGTCTCCCAAGAAGGAAATTCCTTGGACTCCGTTACCTTTGCGGGTTTCCGTAGAAGTTCTTCCCATTTAGCGATTGTATGTTGCTTATCAAATTCGTTCATTGATTTTTAATCCGGTACCAGATTTTCTCTCTTGGCAATCGCAAGCACCTTCTCCGTGGCCCGTATGACCAGACGAGAAGCGGTTGAAACTGAAACCCCCAAAACCTCAGCGATTTGCACCAGCTGAAATCCTTCCACATTCTTGAGTAACAAAGCAGACCGCTCTTCTTCCGAAAGCTCTCCCAAAAAGGAATAAAGTCTATCTTCTAAATCTTGGTATTCGGCCTTAGTTTCTAGTCTTGGATTGTGGCTATGAAACTCGATTTCATCGGATGCAATTTCTCGGGTTGTAGAAAACTTTTTAGCATAATTGATAGATAAATTGCGTGCAATCGTATACAAAACCATTACGGACTTCTCTTCTGAGAGACCGGCTTCGCCGTAGTGCTTATGGAAACTTAAGAAACTGTCTTGCATCAAATCCATTGCCGTATCCGCGTTTTGAGTGTACTTGTAAAGGAAGTCATAAATACGTTTATGGCTTCTTTCATAAATTTGACTCATAGAGACAGCTTTGTCTGACACAATCTTGTATGTGTTGGTAAAACCGAGTCTCTGACAAGTAAAATCCCGTTCCTCTCTATAAAAGTAAACAAACGGGATAGGGCAGATTCTCTCCGTTGCTTTATCTGAAATGATATGAACCCCAAGAACTCTCCTTGTTTGTTTATCAAAAAGGATTTTTAAGAGCCCTACTTGGTCACCACTGATCTGAGCACGAGTGATGGTATCAAAACGAGCCATTCCCACACCATAATTGACACCGCGTGCCTTTAGTGCTTCTTCTGTTGGTCCAATAGTTGCAATTTCCGGTAGAGTATAAATTCCAATCGGAAATTCTTCTGCATCTACAGGAACGGAGGAATGGCCAAACATATGTTTTGCGACATAAGCTCCTTGGTACATGGATACTGATGCCAAACTAGGAAATCCGATGACATCTCCACAAGCATAGATATTGGGTACATTTGTTTGGTAGTTTTCGTTTACTAAAATTTGTTTTCTGTCGTTGGGAACAATTCCGACAGATTCCAAACCTAAATTGTCTACATTTCCCAAACGACCGCGAGAAATCAAAACTTGATTGACTCGTACCACTTCACCTTTGTTAGTTGACAGTTCAAATCCATCCTCGTTTGGTAGTTTGTGATACTTCGTAATGGAAGAATCTACATGAATTGATATCCCCGATTGTTGCATGATACGGGTCATTTCATTCGAGATATCTTCATCTAAAAAACCAAGGATTCTACTTTGTGAATCAAAAAGATGTACTTGAACACCAATATGAGCAAAGATCGTTGCGTATTCCGATCCAATGATTCCTGCGCCAACAACTGCCAAAGAAGTAGGCATCTTTTTCATGGCAAAAAGTCCATCACTATCGTAAATCAATCCATCTTCAAATGGGATGTTTTCGTTTGTTGGCCTACGAGGACTACTCCCAGTAGCTATTAATATGTTTTCTGTTTCATAGACTTTTTTTCTTCCTGCAGAGTCGGTGACCTCTACATGGTTAGCGTCCACAATTTGCCCCCAACCGGTAAGTGTAGTCACTCGATTTTGGATCATTTGTTCACGGGTGACATCCTCTTCTTTTTCAATTACCGTAGAAGCACGAAACATAAGTTCTTGTAAGGAACCAGATTATTTTTCTCTTAAAAGGGCGTCATTGGCAGCATTTTTATAAGCACCAATCATGGTCGGATAGTTAAAAATGTGCTCGGTGAAGTACTCAATGGGAGCTTTGAGATTCACCACACATTGTCCTAAAGCAATGAGCAATGTGAGTGTTGCCGTTTGTGGTGATTGTAATCCATGAAGTTTGGACAATTTCAAGTTCCTGTAGAAACGACTGGTTTCTTGTAAGGACTTAGAAGGGATGGTTCCATAGTGGACACAACCACCACCCAAGTAAGGGTCTTTTTCTATGATGGCTGCTTTTTTTCCCATTTTGCTTGCTTGGATAGCAGCTTTTTGTGCGGCAGGACCGCCCCCGATGGCGAGTAAATCAAATCGATTGATGGACATTTGCTAAAAAAACAATACGAACGAATTGAAAAATAGCAAGCAAAATTGAAAGAACAAACCTACATTGGATTCTTCCTACTTTTCACCTAACAAAGTAACACATGAAATACAAAATATCTTGCCTTGTGAACTGAGAGTCTCATGTTTCAACTATCCCTATGGAATTCTTTAAAATGATCCAATCTGGGCTCACCTCCGTCTGGAAAATCCTTTCCGAAGGAATTAGAGCTAAACTTGCTTGGTTTACAGGCACCCTAATCGCCTTAACAATTCTTTTACTTTCCATCATTACTGTCCGCCAACAAACAGCCATCCTTTCGGAAAGTTATGAAAAACAAGCTGCAGTCTCCAAAAATTTTATCGCAAGTTTGGTAATGGAGATTGAGAATATCTCGCAAAACTTAATCCGAATTGAAGAATTCAAATCCAGGATAGAAAGACAAAGAGAGGAACTAAAAAAATACCGAACTGCTAAAGTCGTGACCAAAAAAAAGACGGTATCTGTTTTTGGATTCAAAACCAACCTTTTTGGATCCCTAGGTACATCGAAAGTGGTAAAGAAGGTAGATACCTTCTTTTCAGTGTATCTTACCAAAGATGATGTGGATGTATTAGAACGAGAGATCCGCCATCAACTCCGCGAAGCAGCCAACCGTAATATCAGCGAAAGAGAATGGAACACTCTGGTGCACCTTGCTTCTTCTTATGTTCGCAACGAAGAAAAATATATAGAAGCCCAAAAACAAACACCTCCGGAAGATCCAGAAGCAAAATTAAATTGGGAAACCAATATTAAAAATCTTAAAAAAGAAATTCGAAATCATAAATCGCAATTGGACCTTTTCATTGCAAAGTTTTATGCAGATTCCAAAAAACGCAAACTAGAAGAACTGGGCCTTGACACCCAACTCTTCCGAATCCAAACCTTCCCTCTTTCTGCAATGATTCCAGGTGAGACTTCACTCGCTTCTTTCGATACTCAAATTATCGACAATACCTCTCCCCTGGCAAAAATCGATCAGTTTGACCAAATGGAAGAAAGTTTGGTGGAATCCTTCCAACGTTTGTCGGATGTCATCTCTGCGTTAGACGAAGATGCAAAACAATATGTTTATGAATGGGAAGACAGAGAAATCCAGGCATTACATTCTCCACTCTTCCGTCACCAAAACTCAACAAAACGTGCTTTCCATTTAGTGAGCGTACAATCGAAATTAGGTGATTATCGTGAAGTCATCAAAGAAGATTTTCGAATTACCAATGAACTTTCGGAACTCATTCCTAAACTCAGAGACCGCATTCAATTCTTAAAAAATGCGAAACCGCCAATTCCTCCAGCTAAGGACAAACTATTTACTAGTTTTTATAAATCCTACAATGAACTCATTGAATCGAGAGACCAAATTTTTGATGCGGTAACTGCAAACTATCCGATTCCAGAAGAAAATTGGGAAAAAATCGAAACTTTAAGAAGTTTACGCGATGTGACTTTAGAAGACTGGATTTTAATGAAATTCAAAACCGATCCCACCGAATACGAAAGGTATTATCAGGAACCGGAGTCCAGGGAAATCCAAAGGAACAGGTGGAAGGCCATTCGCAAATGGATAGTCAATGCGGAACAAGAAACTCCTACAAAAGAATTAAAAAGACTATTCCCTGATGGGAGTTTTGGCCACTCCCGAAGTGAATCAGAAGAAATCATGTGGAAGTTAGATGGAACCCATCTATTGGAATCGGAAAATGTTCCAAACCTTGTACTACGAGATAATTTTTCAGGACTCATTCGAACTCTTGTGGATAGGACCGATGGTATCCGAGCCATCAAAGACAATAGAAATCAAATTGTACTTTCTGCCATTACGATCTGTTTGGTGGCAATTCTATTTGCGATCTTTATCTCCGGAGTTGTAGTCCAAAAAATTAGAAAGATCATTCGCAGCGCAGAAGATGTAGGCCAAGGGAATCTCCATGTCCATTTTGATGATGGCGGGAATGATGAATTTGGAAATCTAACGGTAGCACTCAACCAGATGGTTTCCGGACTCAAAGAACGAGAAAAAATGCGTGGTGTACTCGGAAGTATGGTGGACCCAGTTGTGGTCGGCGAAGCACTAAAAGACCTCGAAAAACTAAAACAAGGAAGTGAAAAAGTCATCACAGCTTTCTTTTCTGATATTGCTGGTTTTAGTGCTATATCAGAAAAACTAAACTCTAAAGAACTCGCAAACCTTCTTAACGAATATTTATCGGCAATGACTATCATTCTTAAACACCATGATGGAGTTTTGGATAAATACATAGGGGATGCTATCGTTGGAATTTTTAATGCTCCCCTGGATGTGGAAAACCATTGTTTGAAAGCTGTTTCTGCCAGCGTTGAAATGAGGGATAAGTTAGAAATTTTAAAAGAACAATGGAAAACAAATAATAAATACATTCCAGAAGCACACGCCATGAAGTTTCGAATTGGACTAAACATGGGTTATGCGAAGGTTGGATTTATGGGAACTGATGCCCTAGCCTCCTATACGATGATGGGAGATACAGTCAATCTTGCGGCAAGGCTTGAGGCGGCAGGTAAAGATTATGGCGTTTGTATTTTGGTTTCTGAGTTTGTTCATGATGAAGTAAAAACTCACTTTTTCACTCGGAAACTGGATATTGTTCGAGTGAAAGGCAAAACAAAACCTGTCACACTGTTTGAAGTCCGTACCAAAAAAGGGGACGAAACAGAGGCAGATCATAAATTTGTGGAAGCCTACGAAAGTGCCCTATTCTCTTATTTGAACCGAAAATTCGACGAAGCCGGTAAAAAATTCTACACCTTGCTTACTACAAATGGAGATGAGGCCTGCAAATTACTTTGGGAACGATGCCAATACTATCTGGAAACCCCACCAGAACCAGATTGGGACGGGGCATTCACTCGCACGAAAAAGTAAGAAATCTGCGGAATATTTCAATAAAATGGAAATTTCCTCCAATAAAGTATAACAAATTCTTGCTTTTTTAGACAAGATTTCTAAATTGGGAACATCTGATCTTACAGGAGACAAATCATGGCACTACGTTTAGGCGATGAAGCACCCAATTTCCAAGCGGAAACCTCTGAAGGTAAAATTGACTTTCATGAATATTTAGGACAAGGTTGGGGGATTTTATTTTCTCACCCCAAAGATTATACTCCCGTTTGTACAACTGAACTTGGGTATGTAGCAAAAATCAAACCAGAGTTCGAAAAACGAAATGTGAAAGTAATCGCACTTTCCGTGGACCCAGTCGACAGCCACAAAGGTTGGATCTCTGATATCAACGAAACTCAAGGAACCAAAGTGAACTACCCTATCATTGCTGATGCCGATCGTAAAGTATCGAATCTTTACGATATGATCCACCCCAATGCTAGCGAAACCACTACTGTTCGTTCGGTATTTGTAGTAGGACCAGACAAAAAAGTGAAGTTAACTCTCACCTACCCTGCCTCTACTGGAAGAAACTTTGACGAACTTTTACGTGTGATTGACTCTTTACAACTCACTTCTCAGTTTAGTGTGGCAACTCCTGCTAACTGGAAAGACGGAGAAGATACAATCATAGTTCCATCCGTTTCTGATGAAGATGCAAAGAAAAAATTCCCAAAAGGATTTCGCACCATCAAACCTTATTTACGTTACACACCACAACCAAATAAGTAGTATAGAATAGCGGGTCAAAGACCCGCTTCATTCTTTCATTTTTTAATTTATGAATATCAAACTGAATCGAATCGAATCCCCTTATGTTTTGGAGGCTCGGAACGAATCCGGAAACTCCATTCGTATCGATGCCTCCCCTGAAATTGGGGGAAAGAATTCTGGACCAAGGCCTATGGAACTTTTGATTATGGGACTTGCTGGTTGCAGTAGCATTGATGTTCTCATGATCCTAAACAAACACAGAATCGAAGTCAAAGACTACTCTGTGGAAGTGGATGCTGACCGCGAAAAAGTCGAAGAAGCCAATCTATTTAAATCCATCCATATGAAATTCAAAGTAAAAGGTGACTTTAAAGAGGAACAAGTCAAACGTGCGATTGATCTCAGTTTAGAAAAATATTGTTCTGTTGCCAAAACACTAGAAAAAACTGCAACGATCACTTATGAATTTGAATTAGTGTCACAATGATACCGGTGGTAATTACCGGCATCATTTATCAATAAAACTCTTCCTCTATTTCAACTCGTTCAAATCCCAACTGTATTCATTATAAACAATTTTAGCATCTGGTTTGATAGGTTCTTCAAATCCTTCTTGTACGTATTGAATGAGAGTTGTTTTTTTTGTAAAATCTGTTTGAAACCAACTGAAGATTTTGCTTAAGTACAAAGTGTTCGTTGTTTTATCATATGAATTTTTTTTCGGATTTTTTAAGAAACCAAGTTTTGCTGCTTGGAGTTGTTTTTCTAAAGCAGATGCGGTGTAGGCTTCGGATACCAA
The DNA here is from genome assembly GCF_000332495.1 of Leptospira terpstrae serovar Hualin str. LT 11-33 = ATCC 700639. Taxonomy (NCBI): domain Bacteria; kingdom Pseudomonadati; phylum Spirochaetota; class Leptospiria; order Leptospirales; family Leptospiraceae; genus Leptospira; species Leptospira terpstrae. The sequence continues at coordinate 9,777 of NZ_AOGW02000023.1, forward strand.
ATGAGGGCACCCAATGGAAGCACAAACAATCGCAAAATGGATCCTTGGTTCATTAAAGTCCTTTCTCAATTTTTCATGTTCAATCCAATCCAAGTGCCTTGATTTTCCAAGCAGAGTGAAAAATTCTTTTTTCCAAGGGATCCCGCGAGCCAAGTTGATTTTCGAAAATGGAGATCCAATTTCTGTAATACTTTCGACAGGATAGTGGTCGAGTATCAATTTAACTGTAAATGCATTGTAGGCGTTGATGAGAAAACTTTGTTTTTCTTTTTCTGTAAATCCTTGGTATTGGGACTCAGAAACTTTGGAAAGGTTATCTAGGTATTGACGAAAAGTACCTTCTTCCGATTGAATTCCTTTGTAGGAAACAAGACCATTCTTTACATACTTTTTCAAAAGTGAGTCCCAAACTAAATGTTTGTGATCGAACCCCTCAGCGGAGATGCCTTGCCATAAACCAAAACAAAGAAAGGTAATGAGAAACTGTTTCATAATGACCATCCAAAAACTTAGACTGATCCCAATTGGTTTGCCAACTAGAATTTTAAGATAAACTATTCAAATAACGACTGATCCCTTGGACAACAGGAGCAGGAATTTCATGGCCCCCGTTAAATGCGATGAACTCTCCAAGAAGACCTGAGTTACGAAGTAACTTTTCTAGTTTTTTTGCGTTCGCATAACCAAGAATAGGATCGAACTCACCATGTGATTGGAAAAACCTTAGATTCGATTTTTTTGGAGCCAATTCCTTCCATAGTGATTCATTGACGAGTGCACCTGAAAGAATCATGAGTCCTTTCGCTATTTCCTCATTTCTTAGAGTTAGATCGGTGGCAAGCATAGCTCCTTGAGAAAACCCACCTAAAATTAATTGGTTCCAAGGAACCCCAAGGGCATCTAACATTAAGTATGCTGCCTGACGCGCAACATCCATACCTTCAGGATCTTTATCAGCAAAATTTCTGAAATCATTATTGCGAATGGCTTCTTCCAATGCTGCCATATCAATCGGAAACCATGCCCGCCCTGAATAACCAGGCATCAGAGGGATACTCAGATGGCCATGCGGAAATACCCAGTTGAATTTTTGATCTGTGACTAATACTTCATGAATGGGAAATAAATCAAAAGCACTAGCACCATAACCATGGAATAATACTACCGTAGGTGCATCTGGATCACCTTGGACTCGAAGTACTTTTAAAGGTCCGAGAGATTCTAAATCGTTGTCGTTGTCTAACATAGTTTAACCGAAAAGTGAAGGTTGGTCCTGATTGATAGTATCTGAAATAAAGTTGGTAACAGAAATTCCTAAAAGTCGAATTTTTTTAAATGGATCGGTGTTTTCCTTCCAAACATTTGCCAACAAATTCGAGGATTGTTGAAAAAGGTTGTCTGCCAAGTAGAAAACAGAGTCGGATGAAATAGATTTTTGTTTCACTGTAAAATCTTCAAATTTTATTTTTAAAGTGAGTGTTTTGCCTTGTTTGTTTTTCCGGTTCATCCTCTCTTCAAGTTCTTGGGATAGAGATTCTAATGTAAGAATTAAATAGGAAAAGTCTTCCGAATCATGGGTAAACGTAGTTTCCACTCCGATAGATTTGGGATCTCGAAAAGGAATCACTTCCCGGTCATCAAGCCCCCTTGCCATTCGATAAAATACTGCTCCCATCTTTCCAAATTCCTGAATTAAAAAAGATTCCTCTGCTTTACGTAATTCTGATCCTTTCGTAAATCCGAGTAACGAAAGCCTCTCATAGGTTTTTTTTCCAATCCCATGAAAGTTATATAAGGGAAGGTCATCCAAAAATTTTTCTTCATCGCCAGGAAGAACCACATACAATCCGTTAGGTTTATTTTTTTCAGATGCCATCTTTGCTAAAAATTTATTTTGAGCCACACCTGCAGAACAAGTGAGGCCAGTGCGTTCAAAGATTTTTTTTCTGATTTCTCTAGCAATGGTACTTGCCAATGGGATTTCTAATTTGTTCGAAGTGACATCCAAATAAGCTTCATCTAAAGACAAAGGTTCTACCAGGTCCGTGTATTCTAAAAAAATGGATCTAATTTCTTTAGAAACTGTTTTATACACTTCAAACCTGGGTGGAGTAAAAATAGCTTCGGGGCAAAGTTTAAATGCCTGAAAACAGGGAATGGCAGATCGAACGCCAAATTTTCTTGCTTCATAACTGGCAGCGCAGACCACACCTCGAGAATGAGGAGATCCACCCACAACAACAGGTTTTCCACGCATCTCGGGGAAGTCTCTTTGTTCCACTGAAGCATAAAACGCGTCCATGTCGATGTGGATGATCTTTTTCATTTCTCTATCTTATAGAATCAAACTAGAATAAAAATCTCTTGCCAAATGTTTTTTGCAAAGAATCCTTCATGAATTGTGTACACAAAACCAGCGGCAAAAATTTTGGTTGTCGATGATAACGAAACCAATATAGAAATTATCACTCATATTTTGCTGAACCAAGGATATGAAGTGGCTGTTGCCTACGATGGTGAATATGCATTAGAACTGGCAGAAGCACTCGATTTTGATTTAATTTTACTCGATATTTTGTTGCCAGGAATTAGTGGGCTTGATGTCGCCAAACGTCTGCTTACTATGGATCGTTCAAAAAACACCCCAATTCTTTTTTTATCAGCACTGAATGAAACCAGTGACATTGTCAAAGGATTGGAAACCGGAGCTGTTGATTACATTACCAAACCATTTCAAGAGTCAGAAATTTTAGCAAGAATCAGAACTCATATCAAAATCAAAACTTTAGAAAAAGAAAGGATCGATCTTTTACAAGCCATCCAAAAAGATTTGGAACTTGCAAAATCAAACCAAGAAAATTTAGTCAGTTTCCAATTCCCACCTTCTCCGCTATACCAAATTTATACTTCATACAAACCAATGGACTTGGTTGGTGGAGATCTAATCACCTATGATCTGCTACCTTCTGGAGACTTAGATATACTATTTGGCGATGTAACAGGACATGGGATTGCAGCTGCAATGGTTTCTCTGATGGCAATCATCACATTTAAAACCATGGACAAATCTTTTTTATCGCCAAGCGAAAGTTTGTATTGGATTCATAGTACCCTTACGCCACTAATCAGCACACATTTTATAAGTGCCATTTATATCCGGTATAAAGCAGAGGAGAACTTACTGTCCTACTCAATGGCAGGACACCATAATATGTTTCTCATTCGAGACAAAAAGATCATCAAATTAGGTACTAAAGGTTTTTGCCTTATGATGTTTCCTGACCAACTCAATGCAGAAAATGAAGACTTATTTTTAAATTCAGGTGATAGGTTATTTCTTTTTTCGGATGGAATGTTTGAAGTCCCCAACGATAAGGAAGAATATTTAGGTGATCAAAAATTTTCGGAACTCATTGAAAGTCGAATCCATCTTTCTGGAAGAGAGTTCCTCGAATCCGTCCAGGAGGAAGTCTTGGATTATTCCGGTGGGAAAGTAGCTGACGATATGACTATGTTACTTTTGGAAATCAAATGATTGATGAATTTCTTGCGATCCTGATTGCATCTGGATTGTTGTTTGCGGCCTATTACTACCACAATGCTTATAGGAGAGAAAAAAAATTAAGACTTATTCTTTTTCGAAAAAATTTAAGTAATTCTGAAGAAATCGAACGCACAATCCGCGACAAAGAAAAACAATACCAAGACATTTATGATACGGCAAACTCTATCATCATTCGTTGGAGTCCTGATTTTAAAATCCATTCTATCAATCCGTATGCAGAAGAATTTTTTCAAATTGGAAGAGAAGCAGCGGAAGGAAAAGATGTAGTATTAGATTTGTTTCAAATACCTTTTGAAAAATCCAATGAAGTAAAATCTCAATTATGGAATATATTTCATAGGCCAGAACAAAACATCCGTCAAGAATATGATGTATTCATCGGAGAAAATGACAAACGAACGGTCACCTGGTCCAATCGTATTTTAAAAAATGAATTTGGATATCCATACGAAGTACTTTCGATTGGGAACGACATTACCAACAGGAAGATTGCCGAAGAAAATTTAATGAAGTCCTATGAAAGGATATTGGATCTCTACAACAATGCTCCCTGTGGGTATCATTCCCTTGACAAGGACCATACAATTGTTTCTATCAACGACACTGAGTTAGATTGGTTAGGTTATGCTAGAGAAGAAATTGTTGGAAACTTTAAATTTAGTGACTTACTCACAGAAAGTAGCCAGGACAAATATAAATTAATTACTGAATCTTTTCCAAACGAAAATTTAACAGGAGTTGAGTTAGAATTTTTAAGAAAGGATAAATCTACTTTTTTCGTAAGCCTAAATTCAACGGCAACCTACGATAAAACAGGAAATTTTGTTATCAGTAAGTCCACAGTTTTCGATATTACTGACAGGAAAATAGCAGAAGATAAGTTAAACGATTATTCACAAAAGATCGAATTACAAAACAAACGATTACAAAAAGCTGTGGAAGCGGCCATCAAAGCAAATCGTTCAAAATCTGTTTTCTTTTCTAAAATTACACATGAACTAAGGACTCCCCTTCATGCTGTGATTGGATTTTCTCAGATTTTAGAAAAGGATCCTAACCTTCCGAACCATTTAAAAGGATATGTTAATTCTCTGTATGAAAACGGAGTCCATTTACTCGGAATGATTAATGACATTTTGGATCTTTCGAAAATTGAAGCAGGGAAGATGACCGAATCCCGCGAACGTTTTTCATTAGTCCAACTTTGGGATACTTTATTCTCTATGTTTTCCTATCGGTTTTCTGAAAAATCGATCAGTTTTGAACTTTTAAATCCATCCGCGATTGATTCTTGTTATTACGAAGCAGATTTACAAAAAATACGCCAAATTCTAGTTAATTTACTTGGGAATGCTTTGAAGTTTACAAACCAAGGTGCTGTAAGTTTAGAAATCAAAATCCAACGTTCTCCAGAACATTCTTTCGATATGGTTCAATTTGTAGTAAAAGATACAGGAATAGGAATTCCAAATGACCAATTACATTCTATCTTCGAGGCATTCCAACAAACAGAACAAGGAAGTTCCTACAAAGAAGGAACTGGACTTGGCCTTTCCATCTGTCACCAGTTAGTTGAGTTTTTAGGTGGTTCTATCCATGTCAAAAGTATCATTGGAGAAGGTTCCGAATTCTGGTTTGAAATTCCTTTAACTCGATTAGAAATCATTCCAGGTGAGTTGGTTCAAAAATCAAAAATTAGTCTTACTCATACCAAAGAACTTGGAGAAACAATGAAACTGGAAGAATCAGAAGAGGAGTTTGTACAAACTTTTTTAAACACATCGGCTCCTGCCCTGAAACGAGAAATTTTACAATTGATTCGCATTCAAAACTTTGGGCAACTTGTCGGTGTCCTTGATGCCATCCAAACTGATGATAAAGGTAAAAAAATATTAGAACAAAAAGTGAAAAATAAAAAGTTTAAATTTCTGATCGATTTGGTTCAATCCTCTAATCCTTTAGAGTGATGATATCAACTTTTTGGTATCCTTTCGATTTTAATAAATCTGTTACAAAAATAAAAGATTCAAATAATGCTTTCTTATCTACTTCTAAAACAATTGATGATTTCCCATCTTCATTTTTGGGAATGAGGATTGTAAGTGAATTTTTTGGTGTTTCTATCCCATCCAAAAAAATCGCACCTAAGTGGTTGATTTGAATTTTGTATTTTGGAGATTCCTCACCAATAGATTCTGTTTTAGTTTTTGGAAGATCTAATTGTAAAGTGGATGTTGATTCAGTAAATCGAACGGCTAACATTAAAAATATTAATAAAATAAACAATACATCGATAAGACTGCTGATATCAATCGATGAGTCCAATTTTGATTTACGGAGTTTCATTGGCCTTTAGAAAAATCCTTTACCATAAGTTCCGAAATATACTTAATTTTGTTTTCTGAAAATCGATGAAAATACAAAGATGGAATTGCTACTAATAATCCTGCAATTGTTGTATTCAATGCATCTTTGATTCCACCAGCTAATACCTCTAAGCTGACTTTCCCTTGGGCTTCCATGGCACCAAAAGCAGAGTTAATTCCAATAACTGTCCCGAGTAAACCAAGAAGCATGGAGAGCGAGGCTATGGTTGGCAACCAATGGATTGTTCTTTCCAAAGGAGAAAAGAACAATTCTAACTCTGCTTCTGTTGGTTCCTTTGGAAAAACCTCTGAACGAAAATCCCTGTCCTCTAATTTCTTTAACCCGAGCACGATTCGAAAGAAAAAATAAAAGGAAGTCAGGGAAAAACAAAAAAGAAGAATAAAAATCAAAATTGCGGGAATTGAAAATGTCCAATTCATGGATGTATCGACCTCTATGAACCAATACCAACTGCCATCCCAAGAAAAGAAACCGGAATATGTAAGAACTAATTTTGACGGAATCGCCAAGGCCTATGACAGGTTTAACGATTGGAATAGCTTTTTTCTCCATCGTGTCTGGAAGGATTGGGTGGTCAGAGAAGCAAAAAAATGCGTCCCGAAAGCGAAATCTGCCTTAGACCTTTGTTGTGGGACCGGGGACATTGCCCTTCGTCTCTGGAAGGAACCACAGCTGGATCAAATTGTAGGCCTTGATTTTTCTGAAAAGATGTTGTCTTTTGCCTTCCACAAAATCCCCAAAGACCCAAGAGTCCAACTTCTCCTTGGGGATGCGATGGATCTCAGTCAATTTAAAGATGGGAGTTTCGACATCGTGACAATGGGTTTTGGATTAAGAAATGTCTCTGATTTAAAGAAGTGCCTATTGGAAATCAAACGAGTGTTAAAGAAAGATGGAGTCTTTGTGAATTTGGATGTGGGACGAGTAAGACCAGCCTTTCTTAAATTCTTTGCCGATTTTTATTTTTTCAAAATTGTACCTCTTTTTGGGTATTTGCTTTATGGAAAGGAAAACGAGATGTTTGATTATCTCCCCCATTCTTCCAAAGCCTATCCTGACCAAGAGACACTCGCCAATATCCTCAAAGAATTGGGATTCCAAAATGTTCGATTTCAAAACTTTGTATTTGGAAATGCAGTAGCACACGTTGCAACAAACTAAAGTTAAATGGGAATCAAATCCGATTTATGTCTGATTTGATTCTTTTTTTGTTCTTTTTTTATCCTCTCATCGTACATCCCCCCAAAAATCCAATGGATTTCCCTAAATTCTCTTAATTCAACGTTGATTTTTTAAGTATTTTGTCGTTTAATTCCCTATACAGGTAGGAAATCTCAATATGAAACGATGGTTCATTCTTTTCACAATTCCCCTTTTACTTTTGGATTGCTCCAATAAAAAGAAGGGTTTATTACTTCTTCCATTTTTAGGTCTTGGCGATGGAACCCAAACTGCAACAGAAACTGCCAAAGGTGATGGAACTTTCACAGTTGTGGGACTTGAAACTACGGATCCAAGCCAAATCACAGCTCCCGTAGAAACGACTCCCACTGATGGTTCCACAAGTGGAGACCAAACTTCGACGACCACGCCAGAAACTGAGGTGACAACACCTACGGCTCCTGCTCCCGCACCGGTTGCTTCTGCACCAACACCAGCACCCACAACGGTGGTCAATGAAACAACAACTGTTGTGGTAGACCAAACCAATGATGGTACCTTTAATTTTGAAACCAATGTCACTGTTCCTGTAACTGTCGTTGTAGAAAACGAAGCAGGCCCAGTTGCCAATGCCCCTGTTACCATTACGGAAACAACGACTACGGGAGATCCCAATGTGGTTGGAGTGGGAACTACAGATTCCAACGGTTCTGTAACCATTCCGATTAGCGTTCCGCCTACTGTAACAACTGTAGAAGTGAGTATCATTGGTGTGAATCCAACCACGGGTGAAGTGGTAGAAATTACTGGATCCGCTCCTGTACAACAACCGTCTACCGGTTCTGGTTCCGAAGGAACTGTCGTGGTTGCTCCCGTTGTCAATGTCGATACAACAAACTTCCAACCTGTTAATGGTTGCGTTCAAGCTGTTGATTCCGATTGCGATGGTATTGCCAATATTTACGATGAGTTTCCAGAAGATCCAAGTCTTGCAACTACAGCTCGTTCTGGAAGATATACAATTGCTTTTGAGGATATGTATCCTTCCGCAGGAGATGCTGACTTAAACGACCACTCGACTATATTTAGCACAGAGATGGACAAAACTCCAACTAACAAAGTGAAGTCGATCCGTGGAACCTACACCCATGTAGCAAAAGGTGCAGGATACAATCATGAACTCAGACTTTCTTTAAATGTTCCCACAAATGCAACAGTGCAAGTCAGTTATGTAGACGGAAGTGGAAATCCATGGAATGGTTGTGCTTCTGCTCCTAAATACACTGCCAATGTTGGAGGAGATTGTACTGGTGGAACTTTGAATACAGCACAACTCAAAAGAGGGGTTCTCATCCTTCCAAGTTCTGACAAAACACTATTCGGTAGTAAAAATGCTCCGAATGCAGGATCTACTTTTACAATCAATGACTTTGTTCGTGGAGTGACTGCACAAGTAACAATCACTTTTGAAGAACCAGTAGATTTGAATGAGACAAAAAACCTTGTTGGTGGACATTTAAACTACTTCCTTGCAATCAACCAAAAGACAGATGGAGTGTTCAGACAAATCTATCGTCCAGGTTACTTCAAAGACAGTAAGGGAAAAGATTCCTTTATCGATAAAAATGGTTTTCCTTGGGCGATCATCGTTCCAGGAATCTTTAACCACCCAACAGAAGGTGACGACATTCGTAAACCGTCTACTTCGGGTTACATCTTCTTTAACTCTTGGATGCACTCTAATGGTGTGGCTCATAAAGATTGGTATCTTCATATCGATCAAATTCCAGCACCAAACCGTCCTTCGTATGTAGTTCGAGTGAGTGATTTTTATGCTGACAATGGTTTTTCTGCCTATCTAATCAAAGCAGTTCGCAAAAATGCTTTGGAAGTTTCGGCTAGTTTGATTGTCGTAGGAGCTGCCCTTGGGTTCCTGATGAAAAAACGATTGGGAAAACAACAAGCAGCTTAAATAACTCTTCCTACCTTTCAAGAAGTCCTTCCTTCCTTCACTGGGGGGAGGATTTTTTGTTTTATGGCCTCAGTCCTTCGATTTGCAAACAACGAGTATTTCCTTTCAGGAAATTTCGAATCCGATCTAAAATACCAAAATCCAATCCTTGTAGATCCACTCTGGAAAGGAACTAAACTCGAGACAAATTTAGATCGTTTCCCTCTCCCTGAATTGACTTCTCCGAATTCTTTTTGCCTGGTTACCTCTGGATCCTCTGGAATTCCAAAAATGGTATGGAAAGAGTGGGAAGAGATCGAAAATGAAATTTCCTATTGGACAAGAGATCCGGAAGTTCGATCGCTTTATTTGGATTCAAACAAGGTCTATGTGCAGGTCCCTCTTTGTCATTTGTATGGATTACTCTGGGGTTATTTAATACCCAAAAGTCTTGGGATCCCGATCGAATTTGGTTTTCCTCAAAAGGAAGAAAAACTATGGATCACATCCGCTCCCCAGTTACAAAAAACCTTCTCAGAAGAGCGACCACTTCCCCAATCCGCCGTTGTTTCCGGAATGAAATTCCCTGTACCTTTGTCTCGCATATTGAGAGACCGCGGCGGCATTTCCCTATTGGAAATCTATGGATCAACGGAAACCGGTGGGATGGGCCGTAGAGACCCACTAAGGCAAAACCGTTTTCAACTCCTACCTGGGTTGGAAACAAAATTTCAAATCATAGAAGGAATGGAAGAAAATGAACTGCAAATCCAAAGCCCATTTCTTTCACGAAAGTCTTTCGTACTAGGAAACCAAGGTTGGACCAAAGAAGAAATTCCACCTAACGAATACTATTCAACAGGAGATTCAGGGAATTGGTCAGAACTTGGTTGGTTTCTTTTGGGACGAAAGGATCGAATCATCAAACACAATGGAAAACGAGTTTCTTTGGATCGGATTGAATCGGAAGTTTTAGGTCTTTCGTTAGATGGTGAGTTTTTCTGTGTTCCCGTTTCCGATGATTATGGGCAAACCATAGGTCTTTTTTCTACAGGAACCTTAACTGCACCGGAAATTTTACATATCTTGAGAAAAGAACTACCAGAGAGTCATCTACCAAAAGTAGTGATCACAAATTTATCTTTGCCCAAACTTCCGAATGGAAAACCAGACTATTCTACCATCACCAAACTTTGTAATGAGGAATACCAAAGGATACAAAACCAAATTACAAAGGTAAAGAATACGAATTCCATTGATTCTCATTCGAGTGTAATGGAGATTTTAGAATCTATCCTGGGAATAAAACCAGAACCAGGTAAACATTTAGTGTACAATTATGGAATGGATTCAATCCAATATATGGATTTGATTTTGAAATTGGAGAGAAAAATAGAATATAAAATCCCAGAAGAAGACAAACGAACCAGTTACTTCGCTAGTCTTTCTGGGATTGAAGAGTACATTAGAGAAAAACTTTATTTGTTAAAATAAAATCCATTACCTCAATTTGACAAAGATCCAATTAGTATCGGATGTTTTATCATGATACAAATGGATGACAACATTGGTGGGCTTCATTTTATAAGTGAACACATAGTTAAAAGCAATGTCTAAATCGCCAGTCAACATTCCTTCTTTAAATCTTCCATAAAAAATTCTGTTATTTGTACAAATGGCAACTTCTGTGAAAAAGTTTTTTCCCACTGCTGTTTGAATGGGGACATTGGCAAGTTCCGACTCATATTTGTTATATAATAAGATTTTTCCATTTCCATCGACTTTCACAACTCCGAAAGCTGCTGCATCGGCCTCGGCTTGGGTCAGTGTTCCCAGTTTGCCAAGAATATTTGGGTCTATAAATTTGCTCATCACTTTAGTTCCTAATCTAATTAAGTTTTTTTAAGTTTCGTATTCAGAATACATGGAATTCAATTGTTCTTCCATTCCTTGGATGAGTGCGATCACTTCTTCCATAGAATTTGTTTTTGTTTTTGCAAACAATTGTTCCTTTTCTGCATATAAGTCAGAGAGTTGTTCTTCTAGTAATACAACTTCTACAGAGTTTGACTGGTCTGACACTGGAATGGAAATAGAATTTTCTTTTTCCGCATACAATGCCTCTACCTGAGTGACCAGGTCTTTTGTCACTTCAATCAGGCTAGTGACATCTTCTGCACCGCGCACTTGACTGCGAACCAATTCATTGATCCAATAGATTACAGAATTTTGAGACTTTGCCTTTTCTAAACGCAAACGTTCGGACAAAGGATAATGTTCGTCGATTTCCCTTTTTGTAAATATCATAGTCTAATTCATTAGATGGTGAAACGTGGTACTTTATATAAAAAAAAATAAAAAAGATACACGAAAATCTAATGATAAATAACAACAATCGATTGGCATTCATCAATGATAACCAAGGAACTTATCGACAATTCGTTCGTTTGGAAATCTACTTAGTAACAATCCTAATTTGTTTATCCCTCACTGTCCTATTCCAATCATTCGCTGGAAGTTTACCCCCTGGAATATCGATATCGATCCTTGTGGCTACGTTATTATTTACCTGTCTCTACTTCTTCCTTCTCGCAAAAAAAAGAAAAATTTTTTTAGCGTTGCTAAACACGAAAACTAAAACCACCGATCCAGTCATTTTACTTTCCGAACTTGGCATCAACATCCAAGAATATTCAGATTCACTTTTACAAAACTGTTCCTCCCTCAATAAACGAATGGACACAATCAGTATTCATATCGTAGACCTAAATGAAAAAATACATACGGCAGGCCAAGACATTGACCGAGTTTATCAAATTGTATCACAGCTAGCTACGGAAGAAGTTAAACTAATGGAAGCTGTAGGAAAAACTTCGGAAGAAATCGATATAATGTTTGAAATTGTGAATATTGTGATTGGGGAAATCCAAAATCGAAATGAAACTATGGAGAACTTAGTTTTTTTAAGTAAGGACGGAAGAGTTAAGGTAGGTGATACAAATAAAACGATTAAAAAGTTTAGCGAATCTTCTGGAAATATTTTGAAACTGATTGATTTAATCAATGGAGTTTCAAAAGAAACAAACCTACTTGCCATCAATGCTGCCATTGAAGCAACTCACTCTGGTTCCGAGGGAAAGGGATTCACCGTAATCGCTGATGAGATTGGAAAGTTATCTACCATGACTGCAAACAACGCAAAACAAATCACAAAGATACTCAAAGAAAATATAAGTGACTATGGAAAAGCAGAGAAATTAGGTTTTGAATCAAGTAACGCCTTTCAATTCATCGCTGATGAAATTCATATAGTTCACGGTACGATAGCGGAAGTCATCCAGTCCATTCAAGAATTGAAATCAAGAGGTGGCGCCATCCTTTCCAAAGCAAAAACACTGGATGATATTGCGGAACGTGTAAGGGACACTTCTGGAGAAGTTTATGGAGAAATTGTAACTTTACATTCAAACTTAGTAGATATCCAGGGACTTTCGGAGACCATTCATATGGAATGTGAGGAAATTCGAAACTCACAACAGACCATTCTGCAATTCACTGAGGCTTTGAGAAAACAACTAAGTGTAACTACAAACCCGACGGATGAAATTTTAAATCTCTAAAAAATCTTAAATTCAATTATTTCCCTTTTTGAATCCCAAGAAATAATAGACCGATCATTCTATACTTTTCAACCTGGGCTTATGAGACACAGAGATATTCTACTAGAATACAAAGTAAACCCCTTATGGCATTTTTTAGAACAAACCTACGGGTTCGAACAAGCCTTTCGTATGTTTAAACCTTATGAAGGTGCCAATATCCTACCAAAACTTCTGGATCAAAACACGATGGTTGTTACAATGCCACTCATACTTTCCAATACGAATTATGTGGGGACACATTTCGGGGGGTCACTTTATTCTATGTGTGATCCTTTTTTTATGTTTTTACTAATGATGAATTTGGGAAAAGATTATATGGTTTGGGACAAAGGAGCAAAAATAGATTTTGTCAAACCTGGAGAAGGTACAGTGACTGCCACCTTCCATATCCCTAACAGTGAATTTGAAGACTTAAAGGAACTCTTAAAAAAAGAGAAAAAAACCATTCGAACCTATGAAACTGAAGTGCTTGGTGAAGATGGCAAAACTGTCGCCAAAGTTACAAAGGATTTATACATTCGACGGTTGGTATAAAACTTTAAAATTGGATTCGGTTGCTTCCGTCAAACCCAGACCTAGGCAATCGAAATTCTAATTTCGATCTAGATTTTAGTCGGATATAGGATGCACCCTTAGGACATTCTCCAGACCATGAGTATCCTTGACTAACTTCAGAAAATAACTCTTGTTTAATGATAGTTCGGTCAGAATTCAAAAACAATATTTCCACAACTAAACTTTTGCCGTTTGTTTCTAAAAATATCCGGCCAACACGTGCCGCAGCATATTCTGAAAGTTTCCATTCCCAAACCTTTCCATGAAATTCATATTCATAGTTAGGTGACCTTGGGAGGAGTGTTGCTGCCGATTGGTACTCTCCTAATTGGTTTTTACGAAACTCAGATCCAATCCCTAAATCCCAAAACCTCCCCGAATAAAAAAGGGCATAGTTCAATGGTAGACCCACAGAAAGAATGAGGAGTAAGGGAGAAAACCAAATGGTTTTTCTGAATTTATCGAAAGAAGGAGAATGTCCTGATCCCTTTTCTCCAAGTAGGATTAAATAAAAACAAAGGAAAGCACCATCGAAATTTTGGATCTGAACTCCAAAACAAAGTGGGATCAGAAGTAATAATGTCTGTTTCCAAAGTCCACGTTCCCATACAAATAATCCTATCAAAAACAAAAAGACAACTGTACCAAGAATCCCTAAGTCATGTACCAACCACAAATAAAAGTTAGGTGGAAAATCAATCATTCCATTTGTAGTTTTAGTTCCCATTCGGGAAGGATCGAGTAAACCTAAAGGAAAAGATCCAATTCCATTTCCTAACCAAAGGTTATTTTTTATGCCTTCTACACAAATGGTGAGTAATTCCGCTCGAATCAAATCCATTCGCTTCAACGCTAAATATGGATCCGATTTCCAAACTGGTAAAGCAGTCATAAAGCGTTTGGATAACTCTACCAAGTCCCAATCTTTTTGTAAAAAACTAAGTCCGTACAAAGTAAGAAATCCAAGGACTGGGATGAATAAATACAATACAATCCTTGTGATTCTTTTTTTTGTAATTGAGATAATCCACATATCGGTGGTTAGATGAATGATTCCAATCGATATTGAAATGGTCCAAATCACCCAAAAAGCTTTTCCTTGTTTTAAACCAAGCCAAGTCACAAAGAAAAACGATAAAATCGCAAGAACCAAACTAAATCTTTCTTTGGATTTACGCCAATTGGAGATAAGTTTTGAGATCCATAACAAAGAAAGGGTGGGTAGGAGCCAAGAAGCAGATCCTGAGTCTTGTAATAGTCCTGTGGTTCGGCCAACTTTAACACTTTCCAAAGTCCCTTCGGAAAAGAATTCCAAACTCCAGATGGATTGAATCGCCATGAAGAGTAAATTAATTCCAAGTCCTAAAAAAAGCCCAAAACGTATCTGCTCCGATAAACTGTCCTTAGACGGTGTAGGCATAGACCTTTCTTCGGAAAACAAATACAACAAAACAAAAACAATAGGAACTAAAATCTTACAAGAAAGTCCCATAGCTTCTCTAGAAGATAGAGAGGGAAAGTACATATACTCTTGGATTCCAAGCCCTGAAATCAAACCAAGTCCTTGGTATTGGAAAAGACAAAGTAAAGTCAGAATAGAAAGAAACAAAATAAATCCAAAGTATGTAGAATACCAAATCGGTTGGCTGGATTTTCCTGTGGGATTACGGATCATCCAATCGGTTAAAATTTGTTCCGATTGTTTCGGAAGGGCCGTTTCATTCCTTCCTAGGAGCACAAGGATAACTTCTCTCGTCCAAATACCAAGGATGGAACCTAGAAATAGTCCCACAAGTTGGTAAGAGCCAACCATAGGCAGTCCTGACAAATAAGGAAGCCTGAGAAACGTAAAAACCCCAAGGGCTGTGAAGATCCGACCCCACTTCCTTTGGTAAAGCTGCGGAAAAAATGCAAAAGCAAATTGTAAAAGAAAAGAAGGATAGAAGGAAGTAGCCGGGACAGGTTCTACATAACGATGGAGGCTCCATACAGAAAAAGTACAAAGAAAAAAGAATAGAAGATCAAAAATAGGTAAAGAACGCAGGCGGCCTAGAAAATTCACGATAGAAAGAGTTTAGAGCCTGGCTCAGTGAATCAATTGTAAATTTAAAGGAATCGGGAGAATTCGGTGTGTTTGGTGAGAAAAAGAATAAAGGGATTCTCTTAGTCTAGAGAATCCACGTCCATTCCGGTGGCAGGATAGGCAGACAAAGAATCCATGCGGTAACCAGCACGATTTCGGCTTTTCGCCATTTGTTCTGCAAATTCTACAGTAAATCTTGTCCACGGAATCGCCTTTAGTCTTGCGATTGGAATTTTTTTCTTAGTTCCTTCGCAGATCCCGTAGGTTCCGTTTTCAATCTTTTCTAACGCAAGTTCGATCTCACGTAGAGTTTCAATTTCGTTTTCAGTCAAAACAGAAGTTAAGGCCTCTGAATTGAGTTCGGATGCGATGTCCGCAATATCCCCCATCTCCTTCAATCCGGAAGGAGAACTGGTGTCTTCCCACTGGTTGAGTTTGATGAGAAGCGACTCTTTTTTCTCTTGAAGGAGCTCACGCACCTCTTCGATAAACTTTTTGTCGACTCCCTTCTCTGAAGATTTTGCAGCTGGTTTCGGCATCTTATCCCTTAGACTTTGGATTCCTTGTGATCAGTATGTGATTTGCAAAATTTGCAATATTTTTTAGTCACAAGTTTTTCCGACTTCGTCTTCTTATTTTTAGTCTGGAAGTAATTTGACCGCCCAGGTATCGCACATGGGACACAGGTTAGTTTTATGATTTCTCTCATAATTTATGCCATGACGTACCGACCCCATATATAGTCAATCGACAATAGCGGGTTTTTTCGGTTCCTTTCTGAAATAGGTCGCAAATAAACTTCCCAAGAGCGAATGAGTCAAACTCGATAAAGCACTAGGAATCGCAGTGTTTGGATCTAAAAAATGGGTCCTTGCCAAGACAGCCCCCAGCCCAGAATTTTGCATCCCTACCTCTATTGAAATGGTTTTTGCTGTTTTCTGATTTTTGGTAAGGTAAAGGCTGAAGATCCCTCCAAAGGTAAAACCTCCCAAGTGCAAAAGAATCACTGCAAAAAAGATTCGAAAGTCCGATTGTAAGATGGTATCTTTTCCACTGGCAATGATCGAAGCCACAATCATCGCAATGAGTAAAACTGATAGAACCGGAAAGAACTCTTGTGTTTCTTTTGTGAGTTTAGGGAAAAGTGACTTTAATAACAAACCAAGAGCCACCGGAACTAAAATCACTTGGAAGGTAGTAATTACTAGGCCCAAACGATCAATCTCCAAACGACTTCCAATAAGTATTGATACAAGAAATGGTGTCATAAGAATTCCGAGAATGGTAGAAACAGAAGTTAAAGTCACACTCAAAGGAACATCTGCTTTGGACAGAAAGGTAATCACGTTTGATGCCGTTCCTCCAGGACAACAAGACACAAGGATGAGTCCCACGGCATAGGCTTGCGGCAATTGAAAAACATAACCCAATGAAAATCCGAGAATTGGCATGATAGTGTATTGCAATATCGTTCCAATCAGAATTGGTTTTGGTTGTTTTAGAATTCGAAGAAAATCTTCTGCTTCTAAAGTTAAACCCATCCCAAGCATAATTGCTCCCAAGCTATAAGTAATCCAAGGACCTTGAAACCAAACGATTTTATCAGGATATAAAAAACCGACACCTGCGACAAGGAGTAGAACCAAAGGAAACGCATTCACGATCTGTTTAGAAATTTTTGTGAACATATAAAATTAAAAAACTTTTCGCCTAACTTTGGCTCAAGTATTCTTTTAAGGCTTCTTTTACTCGGGCCACATGTTCTTCTTCAATCGCAATATGTGGTGCCATTCGTAATCGACCAAGTCGGACAGCCGTTGTGATTCCTTTTTGTTTTAAGAATGTTTGGATTCGTTCTGGTTGGAATTTAGAAGGATCGTTATGACCCGTAATCGCAAGAATCCCTGTTTTTACTGCGGGAAATGCATCCGATTCTAAAGTAAATCCAAGCTCATGGAGTGATTTCTTAAAGAGATCAGCGATTTCATAGATCCGTTCTCTCACCCGGGAAAATCCAAGTGTGGACAACATCTTAAGGGATGCATAAAAATAGATCCAATCATTGAAGTTGATAGTACTTTGTTCGAATTGGTCGGCAGCTGGTTTCCATTCATCTCTGTAAGGAAAATAACTAGAATCGTTCACCACACTGGCTTGGCCTTTGAAGATGAGTTGGAATCCTTTCGATTCTTCTTTGGATAAATACACTACCCCAAGCCCCAAAGGACCGAGTAACCACTTCCAGGCGGCAAAGGCACAAAAAGCCACTTTGATCTTTCCAAAATTTAGGGCAATATGTCCGACGGCTTGGCTTCCATCTATCACAAGTTTGGTGTGGTAAGTTTCGCAAAGTTTGGAAACTGCTTCCATATCAAATACCACACCCGTGCACCAATGAACAGGCGATAGGCTAAGGATAAACACGTCTCCTTTCACTAATTCCTGTTTTAAGTTGGAAAGAAAGTCTTCGGGAGTTTTGCCCACAGGGATAAATTCTAAACTTACACCTTTTTCTTTCCAATGTTCCCAAGGATAGACATTGCTTGGGTATTCGTTTTCCAAAACTAATATTCGTTTTCCCTTAGGGATCTGGATGCTATGAGAGTAGAGATTGATCCCCTCACTCGTGTTATGTACAATTCCAATTTCGGAAGGGTCGCAAGTGAGAATTTCTGCGATATACCCTCGGATGGCAGTTTTGATCACAGGTTCTGCAAAACTCGGGGCAAAGATTCCATACCTTGCATATTCCTGAAAATAGAGATTCATCATCTCGATGGCATAAGTGGAGACTGGTGTGGTTCCGCAATAATTCAACCAAACGGAATCAGATTGTACGGGAAAATACTGGGAAATCCCTTTCCAATTGGCAAAGGGAGGAAACGAAGGAAGTTCAGAGTGATTCAGAGGCATTCAAAAATAGAAATATCTGAAGCGACAGAAGAGAAAAGTAAAAAAAAATGGAACCGTGCTCTCTTCACGAATTTACCTCTCCAGGTCGGCGTTTAGTCACAATATCGCCCTCTTTCGCAAACTCATTGGGCCTAAAACCAAGTTTACAGCAATTATCAAATCCAACGCCTATGGGCATGGGCTCCTTGCCACCGCCTCCATTGCCCTCGATGCAGGCGCCGATTATCTGGGAGTCAATTCTATAGAAGAAGCCTTATCCATTCGCAAGGTTTTTTCCAAAGCAACAGTTCTCATTATGGGCAGCATTCCCAATCTAAACGAAAGAAAAGAATCCTTAGCGGATGAAAACTTTTGGGTCATGGTCTCTCGAGTGGAAGAAATGGAAATCTTAGCCAAACTTTCCCCCACTCCCAAAATTCATTTGAAAGTGGATACCGGAATGTCAAGACTTGGCATTCCTACCAATAGTGCCGAAGTTCTTGCAAAAGAAATTTTTGAAAAAAAACTTCCACTTTCTGGAATTGCCACTCATTTTGCGAGCACTGAAGACTTCACTGAGCATAGTTATTCTATGTTACAGTTGGGTAGGTTCCAAGACACCATCGACGCATTCGCCAAACACGGGTTTATCGATCTTATTTGCCATTGTGCTTCTTCCGCTTCTGCTATGTTATTTTCGGAAGCAAGGATGGATTTGGTTCGTGTAGGAATTTCTCTTTATGGTCTTTGGCCAAGTCTTGAAACAAAACTATCCTTATCACTTATGAAAAAAGATGTGGGAATGTTAAAACCGGCACTTACTTGGAAAACACAAATCCAACACATCCAAAACCTAAACCAAGGTAGTTTTATTGGTTATGGTTCCACATATAAAACCACACATGATACGAAATTGGCAGTTGTTCCCGTCGGATACTATGAGGGGCTCGATAGAAAACTTTCCAATAATGGGTATATGTTAGTTCGTGGGGAACGCGCGAAAATTTTGGGACGGATTTGTATGAATATGACCATGCTTGATATTACACATATCCCAGATGCATCCATTGGGGATGATGTAGTCATCATTGGAAAATCTGGAAACGAAACTATATCTGCGGATGACCATGCGGCTTGGACTGGAACTATCAATTACGAAGTAGTCACCAAAATATTAGGCTCCTTCCCCCGCATCATCGAAGACTAGAGGATTTTATGTCAGAAAGACAAATTTATAATTGGAAAAACCATAGACTCACTTATGTGAAACATAAATCACTCAATCCCAAATCCAAAGAAACGATTGTTCTTATTGGTGGTTGGTGTTCAGCAGCTGGGTATTGGGGTCTCAATATTCCTTTTTTTCGTCAACTGGGAGATGTCATTGAACTCGACTTAGTTGGTCATTATCCGGCAGAAATCTTTGATCAAAAAAAAGGCCTAACTCTCCAAGACTTTTTAGAAACGCAAGCACAAGGAATTTGGGCCTCTGCAGGAGAAAAGGACATCACTCTCGTAGGTCATTCCACTGGAGGAATGGCAGTCCTTGCCATTGCTTCCCTATTCCCACAGAGAATCAAACAAGTGATCTCGATTGCCCCTTATGTCCACGGACCCGTCCCTGGAATTTTAAAAATCGGAGTGGTGGGTCTTCGTGCCAACTTAGGTAGTTTTTTTGACTTTGGATTTAAAATTGGGAAATCTCTCCCCAAAGCCTTACAAATTGGATTTTCCTATGGAGTTTACGACTCTGCTTCCTTCCATGCAAGAGAAGACATCAAACAATTTTTAAAAGAATACAATCCACAGTTTGAATGTTTGAATCCAAGACAAATCCTTATGATTCTTGAGATGTTGGACCGGACAGACATCCGACCTATCGTGTTTGGCAACAGGGTTCCTACTCTCATTATGCGTGGAGAAGAAGATCCCATCATCCCCGGAAAGGATGTTATGGAACTAGAAAGAACCACACCTCATGTCAAAGCGGTTTTATTTTCTGAATGCGGACATTTTGTACACATGGAAAAACAAAAGGCTGCAGAAAAAGTAATGAAAGACTTCATTTTAATGAAAAAAGCTTCCACGACCAAAAAATCTTTTTTTTAATCCATTTTAATTGGACTTCAAAAAATTGGCATTTCATTGGAGTGATTTTAAAATAACCTATGTTCTAAACTAGGAAGTTGGCTCCTAATATCGCTTAACTTTTGTAAGTCGATATCAGCAATCGCAAAACCTTCCTCATTGTCTATCTCATCCAGTATTTCTCCCCAAGGGGAAATGATCAGGGAGTGGCCAAAGGTTTTACGTTTCCCATGGGGATCATGTGTTCCTGTTTGCCCCGGTGCTAAAACATACATAAAATTTTCAATCGCACGTGCACGCAGTAACACATGCCAATGGGCCTCACCAGTAGGAACCGTAAAGGCTGCAGGTAAAAAACAAAGTTCTACTCCCTTCTCTGACAAGGCACGAAATAGTTCTGGAAAACGGATGTCATAACAAATGGCAGAAGAAATCTTTCCATATTCCGTTTGGATGACATCGGGAACCTTTCCCCCACTTTCGGTAGAATTGGATTCGCTATAATTGAAACCGTCTCCTACAATCGCATTGAAAAGATGGGCTTTGTGATAACGAAATACTTCTTCCCCATTTGGGTTTGTAATGACAGCGGTGTTGAATACCTTTCCTGTTGGAGCCTTTGTCGGGAATCCTCCCCCCAAAAGATAAACCCCTAAGTCTTTTGCAGTCTCTTTCAAAAAGGCAGTGGTCTCTTCTTCGATTTGGCCAAGAAGATTTTTTTTCTCTGCTTCCGTTCCCATAAACGAAAAGTTTTCAGGAAGGCCTATGACTTTGGCACCGGCACTAGCCGCCTCTTCCACAAGTTGCCTACACTTAGTTAGGTTATTTGAGACTCTAGCTGTACTTGTGACTTGCACTGCGGCGGCTTTAAATTTCATTATCATAAATGAGGTCTTTTATGAACCACCATTCTGAAAAAATCAATCATATCTTGGAAGCTCTTCCCTATTTGATCAATTATTCGGGGAAAACCATTGTCATTAAGTATGGCGGGGCTGCCATGGTGGAAGAAGAATTAAAAGCATCTTTTGCTGAAGATATTGTACTTTTGAAGTATTTAGGGATCAATCCCGTCGTTGTCCATGGCGGTGGACCCGAAATCAACTCTCTCATCAAGTCTCTAAACCTCAATACCCAGTTCATTCGAGGACATAGGGTCACCGATGAAGCTACAATGGAAGTGGTTGAGATGGTTCTTACTGGAAAAGTAAACAAACAGATTGTCTCTCTGATCCAAGAGAAAGGCGGGAAACCAGTTGGTCTATCGGGTAAAGATGGGGGCCTAGCTATTGCTGAAAAGTATCTAATGGAAGTTGAAGGCGACGATGGTAAACTTCAAAAAATCGACTTAGGTCTTGTGGGCGAAATTTCTGAAGTAGATCCCAATATAATTCTCACCTTACAACGAGAAGGTTTTATTCCTATCATTTCTCCTGTTGCCATGTCGAAGGATGGACAAACACTCAATATCAATGCCGATACAATGGCAGGTGCGATTGCACAAGCTCTCCATGCGGATAAACTCATTTTACTCACCGACACACCCGGTATCCTCATTGATGGCCAATTGGTAACGGGTCTCAAAAAGGCAGATATCCATAAATATATAAAAACTGGACAGATCTCTGGTGGCATGATACCAAAAGTAGAATGTTGTTTGGGAGCCATTGACTCTGGAGTCAAACGTGCCCACATCATTGACGGTCGAGTTCCCCATTCCGTCTTAATTGAAATATTGACGAACCAAGGGATTGGAAGTTTGATCGAACAAGGATAGATTCGGATGCCTACTAAACTACTGACATTAAGTCTGATTTCAGACATTACAAGCCGTATCAATTCACAAGAAGATTTAGATACACTTCTCGGAGAGATCATGGGCATCACCCGCGATGTCCTTCAAACGGAAGGTTCTTCTCTCCTTTTATATGACAAAGAAAATGATCAGTTAGTGTTTAACACAACCAGTGGTTTAAAAGAAGAGTCCCTCGCTCACCTAACGGTGCCTAGGGGAAAAGGGATCGCAGGGATGGTACTCGAAACTCTAAAACCAGAAATTGTCAACGATGCTGCCAATGACCCAAGGATATTCAAAGCCATTGACCAAAAAGTGGGATATGTCACAAGGAATCTTCTTTGTGTTCCCATGATTGCCCAAGGCGAAGTACAAGGTGTACTCGAAGCAGTAAACTCATTAGATAACCGTGATTTTAATAACAACGATATCAAAATTTTAAAATACCTTTCTAACTTAGCAGCCATTGCCGTAAAGAACAGACTTCTCATTGATAATCTCAACTTAAGAGCCAATGAACTCAATTGCCTCTTCCAAATTTCCCAGGCTCTTGCCAATATCCAAAGTTCTGATGAATTTATGGACCTTGCTGTCAAAACCATTTCCGAAGTTTTACAAGTGGATCGGGTTTGTCTCAACTTTGAAAAAATCGAAAAGAAAGGCCTTCCTAGATCCAAATCAAAAGGTTTTTCCGACCAAATCCATGATGAGGATGTAGAAGTTTTACTCTTTGCAGACAAAGCCGATTGGATGTTCAAAGGATTCAAAATCATTACAGCGAACTCTCCGCAAGGAATCCAACTCACTCACAAAGGACTTTTCCAACACAGCCTAATTCTTTTCCCCATTCTCAAAAACAAAGAATGGCTTGGTTCCCTTGTCGTATCCGACAAAACATCTCGTACACGTTTTGATGAAATGGACATTCGGATTTTAAGAACCCTGACCAACCAAGTGGGGGAAGCCTATACCGCCTTACAAGTAAAGATACAAAGTGAACGTTTGAAAAACATTGACCGAGACATGCAAGTGGCGGCGATGATTCAAAAACACTCACTTCCCATCATCCCTAAACAATACTCACTCCTAGAGTTTGATACCTACTACCAAGCATCAAGGGAAATTGGGGGAGACTTCTATGATATGGTCGTACATGGAAAGGATGAAGTATCCGTGATCATAGCTGATGTTTCTGGAAAAGGAACTCCTGCGGCACTCTTTATGGAATTTTCGAAAACAGTATTACAACAAGAAGTTTCTAAGACCACTTCCACAAGCGAAGCACTCTTCAATGCAAATCAGATCTTACAAGACAAATCAGGTTTCTTAATGTTTGTCACTGCAATGCTTGTAAGGATCAATATGACTAAAAAAGAATTAACCTATTCTTCTGCCGGTCATAATATGCAAATTATCTATCGTAAAAAACATCATAAAATCCAACACCTTTCTGGAAAAGGCCAACCCATGGGAATTGGAAATTGTGAGTTTTCAGAACATACGGTTAGTTACCTTCCCGGCGATTTATTAGTTTTATACACAGATGGTGTGACAGAAGCAATGAACATGAAAGAAGAACTTTTTTCAGAAGAGAGACTGGAATCTGTCATCTTATCTCATATCAATGATCCCCCAGAGGTAGTACGACAGGCAATTTTACAAAAAGTAAGTGAATTTGTGGGAGAAGCAGAACCTCATGACGACCTTTCTCTCTTTATTATTCGTCTAAACTAATAATAAGGAGTTTTTATGAAACGCATTCTATATGCCATTGCAGTGGCCTTAAGATTGGACAAACTGCACAAAGCCATGTTAGATGCTGTCATCGAAACACGTGTCAAAAACGCGCTACAAACATCTGACAAGTTACGTAAAGAACAGGATCGTTTGCGAGAAAAAGAATTTCGCAAACAAATGGAAGATTTACAAAACAATCACAACAGTAGTTTTGAAAATTATAAGTTAGAAACAGAAAATCTAATTCGTATTTTTAAAAACCAAATCCTGGTCGAAAAAAAAGAAGTTCTCAAAGAACGCGAAGTGGTGCGCGAAATGCAACGCCAAGCGATGATCCGAGAAAACAGATTCCAACATTACATTTTACGATTCAAAGAAATTCTATTTGTAAACAAAAAGGTTGTGGAATCTATCCAAAGTCTTGTCAAAGTAGAATCTAACATTGAAGATCTGTTATACGAAATAGACAACTATGATGAAAGTAAGTTCATTAAAAAACCAGAAATGATTTTAGATACAGAATTTTTAAAGGAACTCCACCAAAAAGAAGAAGAGATCCGAGACAATATTCTCAAATTCCAAAAGAAAGTAGAAAACAGCTGATCTTTTTAGATCAGCCTTTTGCTTTCATTTCATTGGGTTGGCCCGTAGACGCAAGAAGGGCTCGCCATAAAGTACTTCTCTCTGGCCTAAGAACCTTCCGTTCTGCAATCGCAAGGGAAATAGGCATCACAGTAAATACGTTATTCCAAATCCCCACCACACAACCTGTCCTGCCCGCAAAGGCAGCATGCACTGCGTTTTGAGCCAAAAAACCGCAGAATACAGAGTCTTCTGCATTGGCAGGAACAGAACGAATGATATAACTTGGGTCGATATACTTTAAGTTGAGAGTGACCCCTTCTTTTTTAAAGTACTCAGTAATTTTGTCCTTAATGAAGATTCCAATATCCGCCAACTTTTTGTTACCCGATTGGTCTTTTTCCCCTTTGTCTTCAAAATACTTTTGACCTGCTCCTTCTGCCACAATGACTACGGCATGTCCTCTTTTTTGTACCCGTTCTTTCAGAACATGAAGAAAGGCACCCTCTCCTTCTAAATCAAAGTCAAGTTCTGGGATGAGTACAAAATTTACATTTTTAGAAGCCAGAGCCGAATTGACGGCGATAAATCCCGAATGCCTTCCCATCAACTTCACAAGTCCGATCCCATTCGGTGCCCCTTTCGCTTCTTCATGAGCACAGTTCACAGCTTCTACCGCCTTACTAAACGCAGTCGAAAATCCAAATGTTTTTTGGACATAATTGATATCGTTGTCAATGGTTTTGGGAATTCCCACAATGGCGATGTCTTCTTTTCGTTTTCGAACTTCTTCTTGGATGGCCTGGGCCCCGCGTAGTGTTCCGTCCCCCCCGATACAAAACAACATCTTCACTCCGTAGAGAAAGAGTGTATCGACCATATCTCCAATATTCTGACTTCCACGAGAAGATCCTAAAATGGAACCACCAAAGTTCATAATATGCGCCACTTTGTCTGGAGTAAGTTCGACAGGCCGATGGCCAAACTTTTTGACAAGGCCTTCATATCCAAAAGGAAACCCCAAAATTCGGGGCACTTTGTACCGGTAATGAAGCTCCATCACTAAAGCACGTATGACATCGTTGATTCCAGGGCAAAGTCCCCCGCAAGTCACAATGCCTGCCGTGACTTCTTCTGGACGGAAGTAGATTTTTTCTTTGGGGCCAGCTTGTTCAAAGAATACGGGACTGGTCTCTACCGTCTTTTTGGCATCGGCAGGACCTGAAAATATAGTTTGGAAAAGAACGACGGAGTTGTCTTCCGTCCAATAGTCGTACCCCGCTGGGTTTGGTATGGTGCAAGGACCAAATTGTTCAACCTTGGTATCGTTTTCATTCATCGATCAACTTATAACAAAAAAAGAGAGAGAGGAAAGCAAATTTCATTGCCAAACAAAGGAAAAGCAGGCAGAAATGCATTTAGATGCTTAAAAAGATAGTACTACTTTCCATTCTCGCCTCAATGACGAGCCTCACTCTTTTAGCACAGGGTTTGCCTTTCTTTTCTAGTTATTCTTTTTCCGACCCAAGAGCTTCTTTATTTCAAGTGGGAGGGTCACATAACGGAAATTTGGCGATACTGATCCCTTTCCGATTTCCAAAAGAATTAGAACTTGGATATGATGGAAAACTTCCCAAATCGGATGACCCGATGGCGGGGATTCAAATTTTTTCGCCAGTAATTCCTTTCTCCACAACAAACCCATTCCGAAATCCAGAAGGAAATTTTGATGTTCGCCCGGAGCGAATGAATTCGGCCTTACTTTCCTACCAACCCAATGTCACTTATGTATATTACCGCAGTGGTTTTACTTTTGATTTAGGACTCAGTATGGGAATGTCAATGAACCAAGGTGCCTCTGGGTACGTGGATGTGGCAGAATCAAGAGTCCGAATCAAATACAGACTCAACCGAAATTTATTTTCTTTTATCAAGAACTCTCGTTGGGAACTATTTTTACAATTATCCGAACTCCACCGTTTTGATAACGATATCAATAGCCGTCTCAACTCTTCCATTCGTGCCCAAGAACCTTCTCGCACAAACTTTGTAGGAAGACAAGTTTACATCACTCCAGGGATTAGCATTTCGAATAGTAATCTAACCTTTGAAGGTATGGTCCGAGTTCCACTCAACGCAAGGGAAGCTGGCCGCACTTTAGATGAACTTTGGGCACCCGAAATCCAAGGGAACCTAGGTCTCAAGTATTATATGCCAGTAGCACCATCAACTAACTCTAATTAATTGAACTTCTTACTCATATATAAAATTTAACGTTTAGTTATTTTAGGGAATTAAACGGTTTTTGTCGCAAATCTCTTCCAAGACAAATCTATATCCATCTTAGAAATATTTTCTTTTTTGCGAGAGATACGAAACTCATTTTCGTTCCAAACGATCATTGTTTCTTCGGTGGGGCAACTCACTTCCCCACAACTGACTTCCAAAATTTCTAACTCCGCTTCTTTCGGAATGGTGGTATATTCCTCTAACCAAGTAGCAAGTTTAGAATGGAATGGAAATCCACCACCAAGTGTTCCTTTGGCGACAGATTTCCAACCATGACTGTGATTGTTTTGAATCAAACCCATCCGATCCTCCTCACTATCTCTTAAGTCTTAGACTTACGAGAAGGATCATAGTTGAGAATTGGTGAGAGCCAACGTTCCACTTCAGATTTTTCCATAGATTTGTCTTTGGAATATTCGACCACCTGGTCTTCGTTAATTTTACCAATGGCAAAATACCGAGACTCAGGGTGAGAAAAATAATACCCACTGACACTACTTGCCGGCCACATCGCACAGGATTCTGTGAGTTGGATGCCTGCATTTTTTTCTACGTCCAAAAGTTTCCAAATTTTCTTTTTTTCTGTATGATCAGGACATGCAGGATACCCAGGGGCTGGACGAATTCCGCGATATTTCTCACGAATGAGGTCTTCAGTAGTTAGATTTTCATCTTTTCCAAATCCCCATTCTCCACGCATTCTATGGTGCATGTATTCGGCGAAGGCCTCGGCAAAACGGTCCGCAAGTGCCTTCACTAAAATTGAATTATAATCGTCCTGTTTGGCTTCATAAGTTTTTGCTAACTCTTCAATACCATGTCCAGCCGTGACTGCAAAAAAACCAATGTAGTCATTTTTGTTTTTATCTTTGGGAGCTATAAAATCCGCCAAACTATAATTTGGTTGGTTTGTCATTTTTACCGTTTGTTGGCGTAACATAGGATAAAGACCCAACGATTTGGTTTTGGAATCATCTTCAAAAATTTCAACCATTTCTCCATGAGAAACCGCAGGGAACATCCCCACTACTGCCCTTGGTTTGAGTGAAGGGTTTTCTAACATCTCTTTCAGAATGATTTGTGCGTCATTGAACAAAGAAGTGGCTTCTTTTCCAATCACTGGATCCTTTAGAATCTGAGGGTATCTGCCTTTTAATTCCCAAGCTAAAAAGAATGGAGACCAATCGATAAAAGGAAGTAAGTCATTTAAACTTACATCATCAATCTTTTTTACTCCCGTAAAACTTGGTTTAGGTGGAGTATAGTCATCCCATTTTGCATGGAATTTGTTTTTGATAGCATCTTGGATTGGTAGAATGTTTCGTTCGTTCTCACGAGAATAAAATTCTTCGCGGATTCTAGTCTGTTCTTCAATCACAGATTTTGCATAATCCACTGCGGTTTGTGGGTTGAGAGCACTGTTCATTACGTTTACAACACGAGAAGCGTCCATCACATGAAGGACTGGCTTCGAATACTGTTCAGCAATTTTTACGGCAGTGTGTGCAGGGGAAGTTGTTGCCCCACCGATGAGAAGTGGCACTTGGAATCCTTGGCGTTCCATTTCTTTTGCAACATATACCATCTCATCCAAAGAAGGAGTGATAAGACCAGATAGACCAATGGCTGCTACATTTTCTCTTTTTGCCGTTTCTAAAATCTTTTCACAAGGTACCATAACTCCAAGGTCAATCACCTCATAGTTGTTACATGCAAGTACAACACCCACAATATTTTTACCAATATCATGAACATCTCCCTTTACAGTAGCGATAAGAAATTTTGCTTGTTTACTTTCGTCTTTTTGGTTTCGTTTTTCTTCTTCCATAAAGGGGAGTAAGTAGGCCACGGCTTTTTTCATTACCCTTGCACTTTTTACCACTTGTGGAAGAAACATTTTCCCTGCACCAAACAGTTCTCCCACAACTTTCATCCCGTTCATGAGTGGCCCTTCAATCACTTCCAGTGGCCTTGCAAAACTTGTTCGAGCTTCTTCTGTATCTTGGGTTACAAATTCATCAATTCCTTTCACAAGGGCATGTGTGAGACGTTCTTCAACAGTACCACTCCGCCAAACATCGTCTTTCTTTTGAACCTTAGCTTCCCCATGAAAGGTAGCAGCGGCATCAATCAAACGTTCTGTAGCATCAGGACGACGGTTAAGAATCACATCTTCAATGAGTTCGAGTAAGTCTTTAGGAATTTGTTCATATACTTCTAACATCCCTGCATTGACAATCGCCATATCCATTCCTGCTTGGATGGCATGGTATAAAAATACGGAGTGCATTGCTTCTCGGACAGGGTTATTCCCACGAAAAGAAAAGGAAATATTACTTAAGCCCCCGGATACTTTGGCACCAGGACAAACCTGTTTGATCTCACGAGTGGCTTCAATAAAATCCATCGCATAGTTGTTATGTTCTTCTATCCCAGTGGCTACAGTAAGGATATTCGGATCAAAGATAATATCGGTAGGATCAAAATCTAATTTTTCTACAAGTAGGTCATAGGCACGTTTACAAATTCGTACTTTGTCTTCTTTGGTTGCCGCCTGCCCTTGTTCGTCGAAAGCCATTACAATAGCAGCTGCTCCAAATCTTTGGATGGTGCGTGCATGGTCTAAAAATACTTCTTCTCCCTCTTTCAATGAGATCGAGTTGACAATGGGTTTTCCTTGGATGCATTTTAAACCTGCAAGTAAAACTGACCATTTGGAAGAATCCACCATAAAGGGAACTCGAGCAATGTCTGGTTCTCCTGCAATTAAGTTTAAAAACTTAGTCATCGATGCTTCCCCGTCGAGGAGAGCTTCATCAAAGTTGATGTCGATGATGTTGGCACCAGCTTGTACTTGTTGGAGTGCCACTTGGACTGCTTCTTCAAAATTCCCATCTAAGATGAGTTTTTTGAATTTTGGAGATCCTGTTACGTTGTTACGTTCGCCCACATTGATAAAACCTTGGTCTTTGGTGAGTTTCAATGGTTCGAGTCCCGCAAACGTACTCAGTTTCGGTTGTTCTTTGAGTGGACGAGGTGTAATACCGGTAACTGCCACTTTAGCCGCTCTTATGTGGTCTGGGGTTGTCCCGCAACATCCACCTACAATATTTAAAAAACCTGATTCGGCAAAATTTTTCATCCAACCACCAAACTCATCTGGTGTTTGATCATACCCACCGAAAGCATTGGGAAGTCCCGCATTCGGATAACAAGACACATAACAATCTGCTACACGAGAAAGTTCCTCGATATAAGGACGCATCTCTCCTGCACCAAGCGCGCAGTTGATTCCAACAGCAAGAGCTTTGGCATGTTTAATTGATATATAAAACGCTTCTCCTGTCTGACCAGAAAGTGTTCTACCAGAGGCATCAGTAATGGTCACAGAAAGTATTACGGGGATACGAATTTTGCGTTCTTCAAAAACTTTCTCGATCGCAAAAATACATGCTTTCAGATTTAAAGTGTCAATATTGGTTTCTGGTAAAAGTAAATCCACACCACCATCAAGTAGTGCAGATACTTGTTCATAAAAACAATCCACTAACTCATCAAAGGTGACAGCCCGAAAAGCCGGGTTGTTTACATCTGGAGAAAGAGATGCAGTTTTTACAGTAGGTCCAATGGAACCGGCAATGAATACCTCTGTTTTCCCAGTTTTTTCTTTGTATTTAGCGACAGCATTTTTAGCACAAGAAACGGCAGCAAGGTTTAGATCTCGAACGGCAGATTCCATTTGGTAGTCCGCTTGGGAGACGATGTTCGAACTAAATGTGTTGGTTTCAATGATGTCAGCACCAGCTTCAAGGTATTCCAAGTGGACAGATTCAATGATATCGGGTCTAGTGATCGCTAAAACATCGTTATTTCCTTTGATGGAAACTGGCCAATCCTTAAAACGATCTCCACGGAAGTCATCTTCTTCCAAAGAATGTCTTTGGATCATGGTACCCATAGCACCATCTAAAATGAGAATTCTCTCATTCATTAGTTTTAAAAGGGATTTGGAGGATGGATTGGTATATTCAAATTTCATATAATTATATTAGTATATAGTAAAAGGGTGCATGAATTTAGACACACACCCTATAAATCTTTTATTTACTCGGATCAGAACACTTTGCACCTTTAAGGGGTGGTTTGGTTGTTACTATCACCGGGTATTTGTTTGCTTCTTTTGCGTTTACTTCAATAGAAGGTTTGTGTTTTTCCGGAACGTCATAATCCGGGAAAATAGCATCAATTGGGCATTCATATTGACAAGCATTACAGTCAATACAAGTGTCCGGATCAATGTACAAAGTGTCCGGTGCTTCATGAAAAGCCTCTACCGGACAAACTGCTGCACAACTTGTGTATTTACAATCAACGCAAATTTCAGTTACAACATAAGCCATGAGAAACTCCATTGCCCCTTCTGGATTCTTCCAAAAAGGGCGATTTTTTTAGTATCGGTAGTGGTCCGGTTTGTATGGACCTTCGAGTGGAACACTGATATAATCAGCTTGTTTTTGAGAGAGTTTTGTTAAACGAACTCCCAATTGTTCCAAATGAAGTGCTGCTACTTTTTCATCCAAGTGTTTTGGAAGACGATGAACACCTAACTCATATTTTGTAGTGTAAAGTTCGATCTGAGCCAAAACTTGGTTAGTGAATGAACTAGACATTACAAACGATGGGTGACCAGTAGCGCAACCAAGGTTAACCAATCGACCTTCTGCAAGAACGATAATGGATCTACCGTTAGGGAAAGTATATTTATCAACTTGTGGTTTGATTTCTTTTTTGATCACACCTTTTTCAGAATTCAAACGAGACATTTGAATTTCTGTATCAAAGTGACCAATGTTACAAAGAATAGCACCATCTTTCATTGCTTTCATGTTTTCGAGAGTAATGATATCATCATTTCCCGTTGCCGTTACAATGATGTCTGCATTTTCGATTACATCTTCTACACGTAGGACTTGGTATCCTTCCATTACTGCTTGAAGAGCACAAATAGGATCGATTTCAGTTACAATCACTCGAGCACCGAAGTTACGGAGGGATGCAGCAGAACCTTTTCCTACGTCACCGTATCCACAAACAAGTGCTACTTTTCCAGCAAGCATTACATCTGTAGCACGTTTGATCCCGTCAGCAAGTGACTCACGGCAACCATAAAGGTTATCAAACTTTGATTTTGTGACAGAGTCATTTACGTTGATTGCAGGGATTTTTAAAGTTCCTGCTTTTAATTTTTTATGAAGAGCGATTACACCCGTAGTTGTTTCTTCTGAAACACCTTTGATGTCTGTAAGAAGTTGTGGGTATTTTTCGTGGATGTAATGAGTAAGATCATGACCATCATCAAGAATCATGTTCGGTCCTTTACCACCATCAAAAAATAGTGTTTGTTCAATACACCACCAGTATTCTTCTTCTGTTTCACCTTTCCATGCAAATACAGGAATTCCTGCTTTAGCAATGGCAGCTGCTGCATGGTCTTGCGTTGAAAAAATGTTACACGAGGACCAACGAATGTCAGCACCTAATGCAGCCAAGGTTTCAATTAGAACCGCTGTTTGGATTGTCATATGAAGAGATCCACAAATTCTAGCACCTTTCAGTGGCTTAGAAGTTCCGAATTCTTTACGAAGAGCCATAAGGCCCGGCATTTCTTTTTCTGCCAAAATGATCTCTTCTCTTCCCCATTCTGCAAGAGAGATATCCTTCACTTTAAATGGCAATCTTTCCGATTTTGTTTCAGTTGCTGTGGACATATTGTCCTCCTTCTTCCTTTGTTGCTTTGATAGTTAAAATTTTAAAACTTGAATCTGTTTGGATCTCATTCATAGATCCGACGCGAAAACCTGCATTGGACAACCAGGACTCAAATAATTCTGGTTCAAATCCAAGCCACAAATCCGCAAAATTATCACGCATATATTCCGCATTGTGTTTCCCCAAATCTACAATACATAAAACTCCACCTGGCTTCAAAACCCTAGCCACTTCTTCGAGCACTGTGGGTGGATGAGAGATATGATGCATCACCATAGAGGCTACGACCGCATCACAAGAATTAGTTGCCAGTGGCAAATGTTCCATAGGAGTTTGGATGAGACTCACACTAGGATTTTTTCCATAATTGGTCGATGCACTTTCGATCATTTTAGATGAGTTATCTACACCTGTAACATGTTTGGCTTTATTTAAGAGAAAAGGAATAAGGCCACCAGGCCCACAGCCCAGATCCAAAATGTTTTCACAATTGGGGAGTTCTTGCAAAATCCAAGACCGGTAGAGTTTCGGATGTAAAGTCTCTTCTTGTAACTTTTCCCAACTTTCGGCTACAGTATCAAAAAAGGATTTTGATTTTCGTTCCCTAGTTTCCAGGATTTGATGGACCATTTTTTGGTCCCGTTCTCTTGATGGAAGGTCTTCTTTATAAGATAACAATAATTTGGTGAGCTCTAAGGGAAACTTTAGATTAATATCTTCTTCCTCAGGAAGAAAACTATAAACAAGGCTTCCTTCCCTACGAGACCCAATAAGTCCAGCTTCGGTGAGAATTTTCAAATGGCGGGAAATCCGAGACTGGCCCATACCTAGAATTTCCACCACTTCGTTCACAGAAAAAGCCCCAAAACTTAAGATATGGAGGATCCGAATCCGGGTTTCATCGGATATGGCTTTGGTTGCAGAAAGCAGGTGGCCAGAAGGCCTAGATTGAGAAAGGGTTTCGGTTGCCATATCCAAGATATCTACATATCAAGAAATCTTGATATGTAGACTCCGGCAAGCAAAATATGCTAAAAAATCAGGAGATTTTGAAGAAATTGATCTTTCTTTTGAGGGTTTCCGCTAAATTTGCGATCCCATTGGAGGTAGCAGTCATCTCTTCGAGCCCAGCCGCTGTGCCTTGGGTCAAATCGTTGATGCTGAAGATGGCTTGTGCCACTTCCCCGATCGCATTTTTCTGTTCTTCCATGGACAAACGAATGGCCTGACTGATCTGGTTCACCTTATCCACTTCTTCCCCCACCTTCTGGTTGATGATGAGTTGTTCTCTTGTGCTAGTTTCAATGCTATCTGTCATTTCGTTGAAGGAACTGACTCCTTGGATGATTCTCTGAATGAGAGAAATAGTGGTTTCGATATTCTCACGACCACTTTCGATTTCTTTTTCATTCGCTTGGATGAGCTCCCCTATGTCATTGATAGAACTTGCTGTTTTTTCAGCCAACTTCCCGATTTCATCGGCAACGACGGCAAATCCTCTTCCATACACTCCCGCTCGTGCAGCCTCAATAGCAGCATTTAGCGCAAGTAAGTTGATTTGTTCCGAGATAGTATTGATGATTTCAATGACACTTCCAATTTCTTCGGAACTGTTACTAATTTTGGTAATGGAATTTCTCATTGAATCCAGTGAAGCTTGGCCTGACTTTGCTTCTTCCGAGATGAGAGTTACATCCTTAGATGCTTTACCTACTTGTCTTCCCGTTGCTTCAATCAAACTGGAAAGTTCAGCCATTTTTAATTTCAAAAAATCTACTTTGCGAAACTGGTCTTCTGCTTGTGCATCTACGTTTTGTACTGCAGCCGAGATTTCTTCAATGGAGGCAGAAATTTCTTCTGCTGACGCAGCCTGCGTTTGGGCATTCGAAGAAAGCATATTGAGTGAAGCAGACATTTGTTCTGCGGAAGAAGCTAGATCTTCAGAAAAAGCCTGATTGGATCCTACTACTTCAGAAATTTGTTTTAAAGTGGCGTTTAGTCCACGGGCAAGTCTTGCAAACTCATCGGAAGATTCCATTTTTGCATTATGGCGAAGGTCCCCAACTTCGATGTCTTGCAGAATTTTTCCTATGGTTTTCATTGGTTTGAATCTTGCGGTAAACAATAAATAAATAGCTAATGCAATAAATGCAGCACCAACAATACTAATCACTGTTAGTCCCCTTAGGGAAGATAAACTCTCTACCTCAATTTCTTTTAAATCAATAGTAGAAAAAAATTGAAGCCCATATTTCTCGCTTACTTTTCTTCTTAGTAAAAAAGTAGACCCTTCCCAAGGGTTACGAAAAGATTCGGTTTCTCCCGCATTTTTTGCCAAAGCTTCAAATTCTGAGTTCTTAAAACTATGCATTAGATATTTCGGATTTGGATGGTATACCATAGTGGATTTTCTATCGAGAAGGAAAGAATAACCAGTGGTTCCAATCTTTACGTTTTTAAGAAAGGATTCCATTGCTTTTCCCACAAGAAATGGCATTCCAGCCATTCCAATGATGGTTCCATTGGCACTTTTTACAGGACTTGTCACCATGATCACAATATTTCCGTTAAATGGAGATTTTACGGCGGTTCCTACATGGATTTTCCCTTCTTTAGCTGCATTGATATTTTCCAATAAATCTGGATTGGATGCTAATGAATAACCAACACTGGAACCATTCGGTAGACCAGTGGCAACAATGGGTACACCTTCTGCAATGGAAGCAAGGAATGCATTTTCCAAAAGCAGTTGGGAGTCCCCGAGTACTTTTGCAAGTATCGGCTCTGCTAGTTTGTAATTTTTAGTTTCCAAGGCTGTTCTTACTGCAGGTAAGGAAGCCACTTCTTTCAAATTGATTTCCACGGATTCAAAATAAACATTGATCCCCGCTTCATTACTTTGATTGAAATTATACAATTGGTTCGAAAAGGCTTTTTCCAAAGACTTAGCATTGACATTAAATGCATAAATCAAAAGGAAAATAGAGAGAACCATAACCATAAGTGAAAATATCACGGGAACTGTATTTCTTAAGTTTCTATAATAAGGAGAAATCCTTTCTTTTAGTTCTGCTTGGAAGATCTCATCTTCCAATACCAAATGAGATGCTTTTTCCAAAAGGATAAAAGAAAACACCACATTGAGAAGTGCAGTAAGAATCAAAACACAAACGATATAGAATGAATCTGATTTACTGGTTTCGGGAAGGTATAAAAGAGGACCAATGACAATGGGAAGAGCTAATGCCCACTGGGCACTTCCCACAAGTGCACCCACCACAGGCATCTTGGCAATCAGGTTCCAAACAGCAACATAGGTTTTTGGATCTTTCTCTGTTTGCGATTCGAGCTCTATGAGTCCTTGTTTGATCGCTTTTAATTTTTTAGGAAAGATGAACGACGGAAGGAGCAAACTCACAAGAGCAGCAGCGATTGTTGCCCCAATGAAAGTTTTGATCTGCGTAGGACTTAAATCGACATAGAATAGAATTAAAGCGATTCCGATGGGAACCACGATTCCCAAAGAAAAAACTTGGGAGGCGAGAGTGAATGCCCTTGCGTAGCGTTTGTATAACTTCATTGAAACTTAGACCTAAGACGCAAGGTAATTTCCGTATCCCATACGGCAAGGTTTTATGGATTTCCCCGAAGTTTTCCTAAAAAGAGAGTTTTACACCCACGTTGGCCGAGTAGAGATCTTTGCCACCGTACAAACCTTCAGCAATCACCTTAACTAGGAATAAATCCAGTTCCAAACCAACAATTCCATACCCGATCCCCCGTTTGGAATGGGACTCACCACTAGCTCGAAAGCCGAGTGTAGCATTCGGGTTTTGGGCAAGGAGTTCCTTGTCCAAGGCAGCTTGGTATTCACGAGGAAGTTCCAGAGGAAGGGAATCGTTTAAAGTAACGACAAAAGGGCCACGTCTTGAGAGAGAGGCAGAGTTATTTCCTGAGTTCCAGCTGTAACCCCCACCCACGATGACATTGGCAATCCAAAACACACCAAGGCCTGTACGCAAATCGATATTGGTAGTTTGGACTTTGGTATTAAATGCAAAGTTGGTATCGCCGCCCCATTTTCCTTTCACACCTTGAAATTCAATTTGGGCAGCTTTTCCTTCTAAATAACTAAGACTCATATTCTGTTCCATCACATGATGGCCCACACCCACATTGATTCCGTTCCAAGTGATTAGGTTCATTAAAAAACCTTCTTTTTCTATCAATTGGTAACGGACCATTCCACCATACGACCGTACGGCGATACGTCCTTCATAATTTTTATTATTAGAAGCAGCCTGGATTTGGTCTTCTGTGACGGCGACATTCATACCATGTAAAAAGATACCTATCCTTCGAACATAACCACCTTCAGAAGTTCCGAGTAACCAACCAGGGTTGATATCCAAATGAAAAGAAGGTATGACAGCTCCACCTACGTTCGGAAGTTTCGGGTATTTGATATAATCATCTTTGATTTGGATATCGTCTTTTTTGTATCCAGCGGCTGATACACTCACTCCAAATTGGATGCGGCGCACAGTACCTGTTCCGATATTACTAGCACCTACGTTGGCAAGAAAACCTGCTTCTAAATTTGTTTTGAGTACTTCGTTTAAGTATCCTGTTTCAAATTTTTTCAGGGAACCATTCCCTGCTTCTGTCAGTGTAGATGGTAAAAAACTACAGGCTGATCCTTCACAAGTGAATTGTGCTTGCAGTTCGCTTTGCGACAAAGCTGTGACAAATACTAGTAAAAGCAGCATGTTTCGTAATTTCATATTGATCCGTATTCTCTACCTATTTTCAACAATTGGAAAGATAAATTCTTTCCTAAACAGACACTTCTTTTGCTTTTTTTGCCGTACTAATCCAAAAAACTCCCGTGAGTACGAATAAAGTACCAATGCTGTGTAGTATTGTTATCGGTTCGTCTAGTAACCAATATGCCAAAAAAAGAGTCGACATTGGTCCAACTGAGCCTACTATAGCGGCTGTTTTGCTACCAACACGTTTGATCCCTTCGGAAACAAAAATCGCAGGCACTACTGTATTGACTGTACCCATTACAAAAGCAAGAGCATAAAAAGAGAAAGGTTGCTTCAGCTCTTGAAAGGTACCAAAAATTGCAAAATGGACAAACACTGCAACAGAAGAAACAATCAAAGCCCAAGCTGTATATTTTTTAGCACCTAACTTCGGAATGATGGATCCACTCCCCATCAAGTAAATGGCATAAGTGAGCGCAGATAACAAAATAAAAAACGCACCCAAACTCACATCTTTTGCAGAACCTAATTGCACATCTTGTCCATAAGCTAAAAAGACACCGGTATAGGTCAAAAGTAGAGAAAACACTTCTCGGATATAAATTTTCTTATTTAAAAAGAGAAAGGATAGTAAGACTACAAGAGTAGGATAGATAAAAAGAATGATTCGTTCAAGCCCAGCACTGATGTACTTTAGTCCCAAAAAATCAAATAAACTTGCTAAATAATAACCCACCACTCCCATAAGAAGGACATGGATGATATCTTTTTTGGTAAGAATGGTTTTTCCTTCTTCCTGTTCTGCTTTCCATGCAATCCAAACCAAAAAAGGAAAGGCAAATAACATTCGAAAGAAAAGGGATCCAATCGCAGAGATTTCATACCGGTAGGTTAACTTTACTACGACCGCCTTTGCGCTGAATAAAAGTGCTCCGACAAGAACAAGAACTACCCCTTTCCATTCTGTACTTAATTTTTCTCTCACAAGTCCATCCTGAAAAAGGCAATAAATCCCGATAGTTTTATTGAATGAAACTAACTTTGGCTTTGGGGATATCTGTAATTTTTGGATTTGTCCTTTGGGGTTCCCCTGCAGATGAAATTTCGAAACCATTTTTACGAGTGTTTCCGAGTTTTCGGCCAGAAGAATGTGAGGACTGGGCAATTCGTCCTTTTATCTGCAAACAATGTTTAAAGGAAGGAAAACGATACGCTCAAGAAATTCGTTTTTTTGAAGATGGACCGTACCGGACTCACGGATGTTATGCAGAACCTGGTGGATTTGAAAGTTTAGAGGAAGAAAGAAAAACCGGGAACGAAAGTCCCCGGTAGGATTTGTAGAATTATTTTTTTACACAACCCATAATGCCAGCAAAACCTGGGGCATTTTTCAAACAGTTTGGATCAAATTTTCCTTCCATACACTGATCGATCATTTTTTGTTTACCTTGTTGTAATCCTGCGAGAACTGGTGCCGCTGCTGGATTCTTTTTAGCTTCTTCTTCGATTTGAGTGAACGTGCTAGCGAGAGCAGACTCACACTCTTCTTGGGTATACACTTTGGATTTACAATTCGCCAAGAAAAGCCCGAGAGCGAGCGCCAAAATGAGGGATTTTTTCATGAAAAACTCCGATACATAGATTTCATGATAGCTTCTTTTTTAGAAAGGGATTTGAAAACAAAAAAATGATTCACCATATAGCCATAGGTACACCCCACCCTTCCCATTTAGCCAAATTTTACCTCAAAATTCCCGGTTCAAAAAAAATTAAAGAATTCTATTACGAATCAGGAGAGGTTCGTTCCCTATGGATCGGATTCGGTTCGTTCATACTAATGTTAGAAGAAGGAGAGAAACAGTCCCCCCGCGCTCTTGTTTTTTCTTATTCGAAAACAGAAAGTTCCGCATGGACTCAATTTCTCAACCAAGTGAAAATCCAAAACCAAACTGATTACACAATATACTTTTTGGATAGTGATGGAAATCATTTGGGAGTAAGCACGTATCCAGAAAAACTAGAGCCGCATTTAGAAATGAGTTGAGTAAACAACCAAATTTACGTAAGGTAACATTCACTTAGGAATATAATCCAAGAGAATGAACATTAAACAAGTGTTATCGGAACAATCAGAAACTATGTCAGCCAACTCACTTCGTATGACAGGAATTAATTCCAAGTTATCAGAAATACTATTAAAATTCAACCTATAGAGGAGACATTTTCCTTTGGAAAAGGCAGAAAGGAATCTTTCCAAGCGACTGCATAAGCCCAAAGGAGACCACCCGTTTGGAACTTGGAAAGACTGTGTCTGGTCGGTTTTGCAACAAAGCTAGAGGCGTTATTGCCCAGCCACCTCGCGAGTCAAAAATCTTTTGTTGTAACAACTACTATCCAATTAGACCACCTCCTTTGCTCATACCTTAGCTATGCCTTTTCTAGTACTATAAAGAAAAAACGTCAAGAAAACATTTGATCAAAACTAAAAATAAAAGAAGATAGTGTAACCATGGCAAAAGAACAAGAGGAAAAAACCTTAGGCAAGTCCGACCAGTCTAACTCGCTCCAGCTGGATTTTGAAGTCTCTATTTTTGATCTTTTCAAACATTACTTTCAGGTTACAGTTCGTGTCAAAACAGACCAATTGGAGATGAACTTTTGTTTGCCCAGTTGGACCCCCGGTTCCTACATGATCCGAGATTATGGTACTCACTTACACAAGTTCGAGGTCAAAAATTCCAATACAGGAGAATCTGTACATTGGGAGATGGTAGACCTACACCGTTGGAAATTAAAAAATCTCCCTCCTGAATTTGAAATTTCTTATATCATTTATGCCTTTGAAGACTTTACTGTGAGGACTAATTATTTAGAAACTGAGTTTGGGTTTATCAATCCTCCTGCTTTGTTTTTATACCCAGAAGGAAAACTAGAACAATCTTCTACAATTCAGTTTCAAGTTTCCAATCATTTCCCTTACGTGTATTCAAGTCTAACTCGAAGTGAAGAAGACAATCATATATTTTTTGCTGAAAATTTTGACGAACTCTTTGATTCACCATTTCACTTAAGCAAACAAAACTCGGTCTTTTTTACTTCAGGCTCCACTAAACATGAATTACTTGTGGAGGGCGATGTAACTTTTGATTTTAAAACCAAGTTAGCTCTGGATCTAAAACGAATTACCGAAACCCAAATCGATTGGATGATGGATTCACCTAACCCTTACTACCTATTTGTTCTTAATTTAAGTTTACCTGCTTACGGTGGATTGGAACATAGAGCCTCTAGTATCAATTACTTCAATCCAGAACTGATTTATGATGAGGAAGAATACAAAAAGTTACTCGAACTTTTATCTCATGAATACTTTCATCTTTGGAATATCAAACGGATTCGACCCATTGCCCTTGGTCCCTTTGACTACCAAAAACCAAACCTAACTCGTGAGTTGTGGATTGCAGAAGGATTCACTAGTTTTTATGATGCTTATTTTCTCTTCCACTCTGGTTTTCTCTCCAAAGAAGAATACCTATCCAAACTCCAATCAGATATTTTTTCTTTGGAAGACAATGAAGCTGATTATTGGATGAGCCTTGAGGAATCTTCTTTTACCGCTTGGACAAAGTATTACAAACGAAATGGAAATAGCCACAATATCACTGTCTCTTATTATACGAAAGGTGGGGTGATCGCCCTTTGTATGAATTTATTTTTACTCAAAGAATCAAAAGAGAAAAAAACCATTCGCCATGTGTTCCAAAAATTAAATGAAATTTTTGTTAAAACAAAAAACCGAGGATTCACCAAACAAGAGTTTTTTGACACTGTGAAAGAAGTGACAGGAGTAGATCTTAAAACTGAATTCAACCAATACTTAGAATATCCAAAACCAATTCCTGTGGACCACTATTTAGATATCATTGGAATCCAAAGAATCCAAACCGATAGAGTTGGTGACACTGGGTTCAAAACAAAAGAAAAAAATGGGAATTTATACATTCAGAAACTCTTGCACAAAGCAGATATGGCTTCGTTTGATTTGATGTTAGACGATGAAATCCTTGCCATTAATGGGAAACGGGCCACTGCAAACTCATTGCAAAAGTTAGAAAAAAATTTAGGGCCGGGTGAAAAATTCCACCTCATCCTTTCCCGTGCTGGGAAAATCAAAGAATCTATGATTACTGCTTCCGGATATTACAAAACTAGAAAATTTGTGATAGCAGAAGACTGCTCTGATGACAGAAAAGAACTACGAGAATTTTTCCTAAGGAATATTGTATAAATGCCAGCTCTCTTTAATTATATTTTAACACCCTCTAGTAAAGATGAAGTACTTCTTGATAGACCTCTTCCCCTTTCACACAGGCATCCAAAACATTGGATCCATATTACAGCTGAGAATGAGGAAAAACTGATGTTTCTCTTTCAGAAACATGATATCCACCAACTTACAATTGAAGATATTTTAAATCCCAATAGTAGGATAAAACTGGAAATCTTTCACAATTATATTTTCTTTATTTTCCGAGGTTTCCATTTTGAAAGAAACCAACTCACACAAAAAAACTTTAACTTCATTCTTACTCCAAACCAAATTATCTCTCTAACCTTGGACTACCGCGATACTATTGGCGACATCATAGACCAGTGGAAGGTGAATAACAAAATTTTGGCACGCGGGTATGAATTCATTGTTCATAAAATTTTGGATATTGAAACAGACCATACACTTGCTATCACCCAAAAAATAGAGGAACGGATAGAACATTTTGAAGAACAAATTTTTGGGAATGCAAAGTCTCTAGACATCAGTAACGTTTATAGTTTGCGATCAAGCCTTCTTTCGATCAAAAAAGGGATGTTACAAAACAAAGAAGTTTTGGAAGATTTAGAAAAAATTAAAAATAGTTTTTTTAGTGATGAGGCAGATGCTTTCTTTCGCGACGTAAGAGACCATTCCCTTCGAATTTTGGAACTAGTCGATAGTAATATTGAATCTATTTCCTCTGCTCTAGAAGCACATATCGCCATTTCCACGCGTAAAACCAATGAGATAATGAAGATCCTCACCATCATGACTGCCATCATGTTACCCATGTCTTTAGTGGCAGGAATTTACGGAATGAACTTTCGACATATGCCAACTCTGGAATGGGAATATGGATTTATCTCTGCATTGGGTGCGATGGGATTTTTAGGAATACTAATGTTACTGTATTTTAGAATCAAACGTTGGTATTGATTCTAAATCAAACTTCGAATTTGAACCAATAATTCCGGATCTTCTTCTGGAGGTTCTACTTCTCCCCTGGTCCACTGATTAAATAGTTCCTTCAAACGTTTGTTTAGTGAATCAAACTCAGGGGAGTTGGGAAATAAAATGACAGAATTTGGTTTCACTGTTTTTCCTGTTGTGGATACAAAAGCAAAATCCGGAATCATTTTCTCTAAGGTTTCAGCAGAAAATGCGGGATAGTTAGAGCCAAGCCAATCCACAGAAGGCAAACAATTCTTTTGAAAATAAGCATCACTTAAAGCTGAGACAAGAGCTCGTTTCAGTTGTTGTTTCCTTTCTTTTTCAAGCCGCTCTTCTCTTTCTCTTAGTTTCTTTTTAAAGAAATTTTCTCTACGTTTTTGGTACAAAAATTGGCGGTCCATCTGTGCATAGGTTAGTATTGATTTTGCCTTCGCATAACCAGAGTTCACGATAGGAGTCACACCCAAAAAGTAGAAAAGTTTATAAAACCAAGGAATGTATTTGAAATAAACGGATTGGAGATTTTTGCCGTAAGTTTTCACAAACTCATCATCTTTGAAGATAGGTTTTAATTCTTTTTCATTGAGTTCAATGATGGCTTTTAAATATAAAATATGTTCTGTGGTAAATCTATAATTTTGAAAGATCAAATGGTTGATGTCTTTGATATTGTTTTGGTTATTATTCACGAAAACAGCAATCTTTGCATCTTGGTCATGCCATTCTGCAGAAAGGACTTTTGGATTCTTTCTTAAAAGATCAACGATGATCGTATCATGTTCGTTGTCTTTTTCCAAATTGATTCGAAGAAGTCTGGAATCGAAGTCAAATTGACTATCCAACATCTTCATATATACTTTCAGGAGTCGGTCTACTTCTCGTTTTTTTTCCAGTTCTGCATATTTTACAGCCATTTCCGCCACTTTTCGCAAATTATGAACTAAAGGATAAAATCCATTTTCTTTTAAAATTTCTTTAAAACCATACAA
This sequence comes from Leptospira terpstrae serovar Hualin str. LT 11-33 = ATCC 700639, assembly GCF_000332495.1. Classification (NCBI taxonomy): domain Bacteria; kingdom Pseudomonadati; phylum Spirochaetota; class Leptospiria; order Leptospirales; family Leptospiraceae; genus Leptospira; species Leptospira terpstrae. The sequence continues at coordinate 53,318 of NZ_AOGW02000023.1, forward strand.
GGTATCAATTTTCGAACGAATCAGATCAATTTCGCTAGGTTCAGAATTCCCGCTCACAGGTGTTGTGGAATGGATACGATCGAAGGCCAGTCGAATTTCGGTATCAAAAGCCTTTGCCAAAGGTTCTACTTTAGTCACCAAATACTCATTGGCGATATGTAAAAAGTTGGCCGCTTCACTTTCCGGTACTGAATAAAACCCAACATGGGGAAGGACAACAATCCTTGGGTCCGATTCCAATTCATCAATGATTAGTCCACGTGACCTCTTCAACATATCAGCTGACGGTTGTAAGGGGAATTGTTTTGGTTCTAACAACCGGTCCAATTCATCACCACTTCCTTTTTCTTCTTTATAATCAATGTCCGCAAGTTTGTTCAGTACAGTTCGCCAAGTTTCTTCTGTTAGGATGCGTTTGGCTTGAATGTATTGAAATAAATGTTCCGTAGATCTTGTGATCAGTAATTTATAGGGTTCTTCTAAAGGCATTCCCCCAGGAAGCCCCACAAGAAACGTGACTAAACGTAACTCACCCACATCAGCATCAAATTTGATTTCAAAAAGTTGAGTAGTAAGACCATAATCAATGAGCTGCCACAAAGCATCTAATGCAGTTTCACGATCCAATTTTAGTTTTTCAAAATTGGAGTCTGTTGGACGAAACAAATGCCCAGCTTCTATATTTTCGCGTGAACTTTGTACCTCTACTGTCTTCATGATGGACAAAGCTTCTTTTTGTAGAATGATCCCTGAAGACCTTCCTAAGGTTTCTTTGGTTGTCAGTTGCAAAAAATGATCGTGCGGAGGTGATATTCTCATAGTTTAAATGGCAGTGAGTCCGCCATCAACAGTCCAATTCGATCCGGAAATATATCCAGATTCCTTTTGAAGAAGGAAATTGACCACACGAGCAATTTCGGAAGGTTCTGCGATTCGCCTAACAGGTGTTCTCTCTATGATTTTTAATTTATGATCAGAAATTTGGTCTTCTTGGATTCCCATATTGGTGTCTACAAAACCTGGACTTACGGCATTTGCTGTGATTCCATACTTACCCCATTCATCAGCAATTGACCTGATAAATCCAACTAACCCATGTTTGGAGGAAGAATAAGCAACAGAATTTGCAGAACCCACAATGGATAAAGACGAGGCAATGGCGACAATGCGTCCAAAACTCTGAGTTTTAAAAATAGGTAATACTAATTTGGATAGAAGGAACAAAGTATTTAAATTGATACGAAAAATAGATTCCCATTCTTCCACAGAAACCTCTGTAATCGGATGGTAAGGTCCACCAAACCCCGCGTTGTGGACAAACCCATAAAGATCTCCTGCCTCAGAACTCTCTTGGATGATTTTGGAAAGTGACCTCTCTACCACAAAAGGGGTTTCTGCCAAATCAACTTCCCTATAGGTTTCTTGGAGGATGGGGGATGTGGGCCTCACTTTGTCCAGGTTCCAGACAGAAAACCCTGAAAGGACAAGGGTACGAACAATTTCCCTTCCAATTCCGCCACTGCCACCGGTCACGAGTACAATCGATTCCTTGAATTCCATGGGAACTATAAGATTCCTTTTTTTGGGGTAATGGATAAGTCATCGATAAAGATAGATTTAGGCAAGTGGGAAATACTCCACAAATACTCGGAAATGTCCGAGGAAGAAACCATATCATTCTTGTCAAACTGGGGTCTCGTGTCCCAAATTTCAGTGGCGACGGCCCCGAGGCTTACATGAATTACCTTGGTTCCGAAGGGTTTCCACTCCTCCCGGAGCGACCGAGCCACACCCAAAACCGCATGTTTGGAGGCACAATAGGCCACAGATTCTGGAAAGCCTTGTTTTCCCGCAGTCGATCCTAAAAAAACAAAAGTGGAACTGCGAAATGAAGACAATAGAGGGGCAAAAGCCTTAGAAAGTAAAATGAGGGAATGCACATTTAGATCAAAATGGGATTTTAATTCCTTCTCCTTTAGTTCGGCAATGGGGCCAAACACCCCATCCCCTAAGGCGAAGTAAACAAGAAGGTCTACTTGTTGCAGAGAAGAAAGGGAAGATGGCAAATCTTGTTGGAATCCAAAGTGAGAATCAAGCGAAGTGGAAAACGTTTCCAGGTCTTTTTCATTTTTGGCATCGAAGCTAAAAGTTCCGTTTTCTTTTCCAGGGAATGAAGCGAGAGTTTCTTTTCCCTTTCTAGAAAATCCAAAGAGAGAAACGGTAGGATCACTTAAAAATCGTTTGTGGAGCCCTTGTCCAATTCCGGAACCAATTCCAAAAATATACACATGGGTCCCATCTTTCATATTCGTCTTGCCATCACCTGTAAAAGAAAGTGGACCGCTTCCAAATGTTTATTGGCCTCTGCCACCGATTTTCCCCAAACCGTTGGTCCATGACCTTCGATGAGTAAAAAAGGAACTTGCGGTTTCCCTTTGGTTTCTATGTAACGTTTGATCTCTTGGGCAATGGTGGGAACATGAGTATGGTTGTAAAAGACGGGGAAACTTAGATTAGGTTTTTCATCCCAAATTCCAAAGGCTTTGATGATTTCGATCGGAGGTAAAGGAAGGTCCCGAAAACCCTCTTCCTTCCCAATTCCAAACTCAAGTAAGTTGGAATCCAAAGTATGTACATGGAGAGCTGCACCTGCATCAGGTAGAGAGGAATAGACCACCTGATGGATGCTAGTTTCTGCAGAGGGTTTTAAACCAACACCTGCAGAAACCAAAGAACCATCCTCAACAGAAACACAAACAAAGTCTTTATCTGTGAGTTCCCCTTTGTGTTTTCCAGAAGCCGTAATCCAAAACACATCTCCCGCGCGACTAGAAAGATTTCCCGCAGTGGCATACATCCACTGCCTTTCATAATAGGTATGAGAGAGTTTGGTTAGTTCCTGAAGTGAGGAGTTAGGATCCAAATCTATTTGTTCACTCGCTCCACGTAACTCAAATCACGGAGGTCAATTTTGACAGTGTCCCCTTGTTTGATAAAGATGGGTACTTGGATTTCTCCACCTGTTTCAACAGTCACACGTTTTAGTGCAAGACCAGTTGTGTCCCCTTTCAATCCATCTTCTGCGTAGGTAACTTCCAACACAGCAAAGTTAGGAGGTGTGACCCCAATTGGTTTCTCATTGTAAAATGCAACTTCCACTGGTGTTTCTTCTTTCATAAAAGGAAGGATGTCTTCCACATAATCTTTTGAAACGGGGATCTGCTCGTAATCGTTGACGTCCATAAAGATGATCTGGTCACCGTCAGCATAACAGTACTGCATTTTGCGGCGTTCTAAATCCACACTTTCCAGTTTTTCTGCAGCTTTGAATGTCCTTTCAATGGAAGAATCGCGAACAATATTTTTAAGTTTGGTACGGATGAATGCAGAACCCTTTCCTGGGTTCACAAACTCGGTTTTGACGACGGAATAAAGCTCATTGTCAATCTTGAGAATCATTCCTTTTTTTACTTCTGTAATGCCTAAGTTCATAATTTCGTTACTCGTAAACAAAATCCGAGGGACTTGGCCCTGTGTCAACCGAAGTATGGTCATAAGCGATGACTTGGTCGGATTGGAAATGGCAATTACAAAACCGAATCACTACTCTTTCGGAATTGGAAGAAAAACTGATTCTTACTCCTGAAGAGAGGGAGAGTTTTGCACCGGCACTCGAAGAATTTAGTTTTGCCGTCACTCCTTACTATTTGGAACGAATCGACAAAGAAAATCCAAACTGTCCTATCCGAAAACAAATCCTTCCACGAGCCGGAGAACTGACGAAAAAACCCAATGAAGTAGAAGATCCTCTGGCTGAAGAAAGATACATGCCAGTGAAAGGTGTGACTCATCGTTATCCAGATCGTGCCATTTGGTATATTTCTCATGTCTGTGCTGTGTATTGCCGGTTTTGCACAAGGAAACGAAAAGTTTCTTTTCCGGAAGAAACACCCAATCGTAACGAATGGGAAAAAGCTTTAGATTACTTTCGGAACCACACCGAACTGCGAGAAATCATATTGTCTGGGGGAGACCCACTCACTCTTTCCGATTCTTCTTTAGATTATCTTTTAGGGGAATTAAAATCCATTCCTCACATCAACCAAGTGAGGATTCACTCCCGCCACCCAGTCACCATGCCTATGCGACTTACCGAGGACCTTGCCTCTGTTTTTGCAAAATACTTTCCTTTGTATATGGTCACTCACTTTAACCATCCGAATGAAATCACTGATGAAACTAAAATGTATGTTATGCGACTCATCAAACAAGGTCATGTCTCTATTTTTAACCAATCGGTTTTACTTTCTGGAATCAATGATGACGAAACAGTTTTATCAGAACTGAATTATAAATTGATATCTATTGGAATCAAACCTTACTACCTCCACCAATGTGATGAAGTGTTTGGAAGCTCTGATTTTGTAGTACCCATCGAAAGAGGAATAGAGATTTATCGTAAACTTCGGGGTTTTCATTCCGGAATCACGATCCCTAGTTATGTAAAAGACTTAACAGGTGGAGGGGGCAAGGTTCTCCTCTCTCCTGACTATCTACAAAAGAAAACAAAAGACGGTTATCTATTCCAAAACTATTTAGGAGATGAATATGAAGTGGGTCATTAAAATTCTCCTGGGATTGGTTTTATTTTTGATTTTGGATTGTCAATCGACCAAAGAACAGAAAGCGACAATAAAACCAGAGCTCCCAAAACCAAATCAAAATCTGGAACCAAAGAAGGTCCACCTAACCAAGGAACTACGACTCACCTACCATGCAGTTTGGGTGGCTAAAGAAAATTTTGAACTTCTAAAATCTGGTTCTATTTTTGGAACTGGGAATAGTTATGAAATCCGTTTGGATGCGGAAGGAAAAATCCAATGGCTTAGGTTATCTTCCACTGACAGAGAGAACCAATCCCAATTTCCCTATTTTTATAAAGATGAAGTCCAAAACCCGGATGTATCCTATTTTGTATGGGGAACGAAAAAATGCAGTGTCCTTGTTTTTTCACAGTCCGATTCCCAACTCTATGCTCGTTGGGAAGGGATTCATAATGGATTTTTACTGGTTTTTGAGACCATTACCTCGCATTCGACAGGACCCAAGGAGCTGGCAAAAGACCTCCACGAGATGGTCTTACAATCTTTGGAATTGTACTAGGGATTGGATGTCTACAAAGCATGATTTTTTTAGAAAAAAAGATTAGGCAAATAGAATGCAACCCTTAGGGTTTGAGGAGAAATTCTATGTGGTTAAAACTCGGTGAATCGGAAGTTATTAATTTGGATTACGTTGCCTCCATCAAAAAAAATCCTAACCAACCTTCCATTGAAATCATTTACCAAGATCTCAATAATGTAAAATCCCTTCCTTTCCCTGGCCAAGAAGAACGTGATCGTGCCTTCAAAGCCATTTTAGAGAACCTTTCCCGAATGAAATTATACTTTGAATAAATTATGGAATTTGAAGCACTGAACCCTAATCTTTATGCACAAGTATTGGATGAATTAGAACTCATCCCATCCTCCAAACCCTACCAAATCCTTTTTTATGGATCAAGGGAACGTGGTGATTTCCATCCAGAATCGGATCTTAACTTTTATTTGGTGGCCCATTCCACGGACCAAATGAAATCCCAATTCATTGATTCAATTTCTCGCGCCTTACAAAAGTTGGAAGATGTGGCACCTGTGAATATGATTGCTGGGGATGCCGATTCTCTTCGCCATAGATTAAAAATTTCAGAACCAGGGAGCCTCCAACTGATGGAAGCTTCTTCTGTGTTTTATGGGGAAGGACTATTTGAGGATCTAAAAACTGATTGGGACAAATGGAAACAAAAAGAAATTCCCAAGTCGGATCTCATCCAATATTTAGAAAAACGAATTCGTTTTTTCAAACAACAAGTCACAAGAAATACGAAAGATGAAATTTCCCAACTAGAAAGAATCACCACTCTCACTTTGCATATTTGGGCACTGCAAAACATCCATGACTTAACCCATGTAGAACTTTTGAAAATGGATACTCCAGACCAAGTGGCTCCTCTTTTCACAAATCTTTATAGAAAAGAAATGGAAGATTCGGTTTGGGAATTGATTGAACTCCAAACCCGTGTGCGTAAACTCAAAGTAGACATTCGTTGGAAACGAGAAGTCTCTCGGGAAGACATTCACGAAACCAAATACAAACTCATTTCACTTCGCAATGACGAAGAGTTTATGATGAATCTTTGGGCTTAATCAAAACTAAACAAAGGTTATTTGTTTTTATCTGATAGGGAAAAATCTGAAAGGAAATTTCCATACCCTCTTTCTACTAGTTTGGATTTGGGTATAAATTCCATAGAAGCTGAATTCATACAGTAACGCTTGTTTGTTGGAGCTGGTCCATCATCAAAAACATGGCCCAGATGAGAATTACCAACTTTGGAACGAACTTCTGTCCGAATCATTCCATAAGTACGATCTACAATTTCTATCACATTGGCTTTCACAAGTGGTTTTGTAAAACTAGGCCATCCGGTTCCTGATTCAAATTTGTCTTTCGAACTAAACAGTGGTTCTTTGGAAACTATATCCACATAAATCCCCTCTTCATGGTTGTCCCAATATTCATTTTGAAATGGTGGTTCGGTTTCGTCTTCTTGGGTGACGCGGTATTGCAGATCAGTGAGTTTTTTTCGTAATTCCAAATTCTCCGTTTTATTCGGAGAGTGAGACGAAGATTCCGAACAGGAAACAATCAATAACAAACAAAATATAAAAACAACGGAAAACTGAGTTAAGAAAGTGATTCGTTTCATAGAGTTTAGACTAGGGGGAAAATCAAAATTTAGCTTTCCTTTATACGAATTTGATTTCGTCTAAACCAAGTATGATCATAGCTCCTTTACCGAAAAATGAGTCGGCACGTCTTTCGGCCTTAAAAGGGCTAGAGATCCTCGACACTCCCGAAGAGGAAATGTTCGATGAGGTCACAAAACTTGCTTCGATGATTTGTAATGTTCCAATCTCCCTTGTGAGTCTTATCGACGAAACAAGACAATGGTTCAAATCGCACCATGGTCTAAATACCCGCGAAACACCAAGGTCGCTTGCCTTTTGTTCTCATGCCATTTTAGGGGACGATCTCTTTGTAGTTCCCAATGCGAAAGAAGATAGCCGCTTTAAAAACAATCCCTTGGTCAACGAAGCACCCAATGTGATTTTTTACGCAGGGATCCCTCTTGCCTTGGATGACCAAATCAAACTGGGGACTCTTTGTGTGATTGATAACAAACCAAGAGAACTGGATGAAAATCAAATCCTTATGCTTCGATTGCTTGGCAAACAGACCATTCGTTTGTTACAAATGAGAAAAGCCACGGAACGTTTGGAAATTGAAAAATTGGCTGCACAAAGAGCCACAGCAGCCAAAAGAGATTTTATTGCCGCCATTAGTCACGACATTCGGAATCCTTTAAACTCTCTCCTCGGCATGTCAGAAATGATTCGAGAAACTGATTTGAATCCAACTGTTCTCGGTTATGTGGATCATATCAAAAACGCCGGAGAAGTGATCCTACATTTAGTCAATGACACCATTGAACTTTCTAGATTAGAAGAGAACGCAAGTATCATTCATAATGAATGGTTTGATCTTAACCAATGTTTAAATACTTTAAATTCTTTTTTCAAAACAGAAACCAAACGCAAACATATAGATTTCAAACTAAGTAATGATCTGAATCAAAATATTCACCTGCATTCTGATAAAAGAAAAATCGAAAAGGTTTTTTGGAACCTTACGACAAATGCAGTAAAATTCACAAACTCAGGTGTTGTTACTTTTTCTGTGTTTTTAGAAACAAAACCAAATCAGGAAGGGACATTGTTGATTGAAGTAAAAGACACTGGACCCGGGATCTCCCCTGAAGTGAAAGACAAACTTTTTCAAAAATACAACCAATTTGTTCCCGAAGGATGTGGAATCTCAGGTTCTGGCCTTGGACTGTCGATTGTCAAACTCTCCTTGGAAGAATTAGGTGGAAATGTGGAAGTGGAATCAAAGTTAGGTGAAGGTTCTACCTTCAAAGTAAAAATCCCTATCCTTTGGAAATTGGAGGAACCAAAAACATCATCTAAAGAAACGGAGATTTTGTCCAAATCCAATCTACCTAGTTTTTCCAAACCACAGAAAGTTCTCATTGCCGATGACAACGATCTCAACCGTAAAGTCTTAAGAAGTTATTTAAAACCTCTAAGATTTGAAATAAAAGAAACCAATAATGGAATCGATGCGGAGAGAGAATTGAGCGAATCTGCCTACGATATCGCTTTTTTGGATATCGAAATGCCAGGAAAACACGGAACAGAAATTGCAAAAGGATTGGCTGGAAAACCTCACAGACCAGCTCTATTCGCCTGTACGGGACTTTGTATGCCTGAGGAAAAGGACCAAATCCTTGCCTCTGGTTTTCAGTATTTTTTGCCCAAACCCTACCTAAAAGAAGAACTCTACAAACACCTGAAAGAAATCGCAAAGAACCGAGCCTAAGACATTTAGGTATTTTTACCTTTCTTTTTTAGGCCGTTTTTTTATTGTATCCTATTTCCATGACTAAGAATGACACCGAAGTTGGAAATGACTTCCAATCCTTCGGATTACGTCCTGAAATACTACAAGGAATCACTGATGCAGGCTTCGAATCACCAAGCCCTATCCAAAAACAAGCGATTCCGCTCGTATTGGAAGGAAAAGATTTAATCGCACAAGCGCAGACCGGTACCGGAAAAACTGCCGCTTACGGACTCCCCTGTTTGAACCGAATCAATGTGAACGATGGCATGCAAGTGCTTGTCCTCACACCAACTCGTGAACTTGCTCTGCAAGTATCTGATGAACTGTTTAAATTGGGAAAACATTTAGGAATCAAAACCACCACTATCTATGGCGGCAGTTCCTATTCTAAACAAATTACACAAGTGGCCAAAGGTGCCCAAGTTGCTGTAGCAACTCCCGGAAGACTTCTCGACCTATTGAAAGGAAAGGAACTTAAAAATTTCAAACCTTCGATGGTGATATTGGATGAAGCAGATGAAATGCTCGATATGGGCTTTATGGATGATATAGAATCCATTTTTAATCTACTGCCAACCAAAAGACAAACCTTACTTTTCTCCGCAACTATGCCGGAGCCCATTAAGAAGTTGGCAAGTAAGTACCAAACGCACCCTGCACTTGTAAAAATTGCAGCAACTGAAAAATCGTCTAAAAACATCGAACAAGTGTACTACGTGATTGATGAAGCAGAACGAGAAATTTCTGTCGTACGTATTTTGGATTATGAAAACCCGTTTAAGGCAATCATCTTCACAAAAACAAAAAAAGAAGCAGATGATCTTAAATCAACACTCAGTTTCAAAGGTTATCCTGTAGAAGCTCTTCATGGAGATTTAAATCAAAAACAAAGAGAACAAGTTTTAAGAAGCCTACATGATGGGCGCGTAAAAATCCTTGTAGCAACAGACGTTGCGGCACGTGGTCTTGACGTAAAAGATTTGTCTCTAGTGATCAACTACCACCTTCCTTTTGATAGCGAAAGTTATACACATAGAATTGGTCGTACTGGACGCGCAGGAAAATCTGGGAAAGCGGTAACTCTTGTAACCACAAGAGAATCACGTGCTTTACTTCGACTCAAAGGAACATCTGGAACTCAACTTACCATTGCTGCCCTTCCTACAAAAAAAGAAGTATTGGCAAGAAGAGAAGAAGACTTTCTAAACAAAGTTGTAGAAACAGAAATCCACGCAGATGCAGAAGAAGTATTAGAAAAACTTTTGAAGTTGGACGACAAACGTTCGTTATCTTTAAAACTTCTCTCGAATATGTTAGACCAAACCAAAATCAGTGGCCCGGAAAAAATTGGGAAAACACCTGGGGAATGGAGTGAAACTCCTCCTAGTGGTGGATCTGGTGGAAGACGACGTCGTGATGAAGGTGGCGGATCAGGGGGCGGAAGTCGCGGTGGTTACCGTGGTGGAAGGTCTAATAGTGATCGAGGCGAACGTGGGGAAAGAAGTGAACGTGGTGGTGAATCATCTCGTCGAAGCTCCACTCCAACTTCCAAAAAAGAAGGTGGAGTGTTTGTAAAAGCGGCAGGGAAAAAAACTCAGCGTTTTCGAAACAAGTAGTGGCTCACAAACCACTCCTCACCGTTTCTGAAACCCCATAACTCTGCACAGGCGAGAAAGAAAACTTTCCAATAAACAAACCATTTGGTTTTTTCTTTTTCGCCGTAAGTACTCGCAAGGATAGGCATTAGTTTATCCTTGTTTAGTATCATGTTATCATACCAAGCTTCACTCGTTCTTGCATAATGGGTTCCATTCACAACCCAATGATTTTCGATTAAAAAATCCTTTTGAAAGTATAAAAACAAATCGTCCGAAGGCATCTGCCCACCGGTAAAAAAATACTTTGCCATCCAATCAGTTTCATCGATCACTTCAAAAGGATAAGCAAATTCTTTATGAGTGAAGATATGCACAAAAAACTTTCCGTCGGCCACAAGAAACTTGGATAGTTTTTCAAAGAGTTTCTCGTAGTTTTTCATATGTTCTAACATCTCTACAGAGACAATCCGATCAAACTTGTCTTTGGTCGTAAAATCGTTCATGTCCTTTGTGATGATGGTGAGGTTTTTTAAACCACGTTCTTTGGCACGTTTGTCGATAAATTCTTTTTGAGTTCTGGAATTAGAAACTCCCGTTACTTTTGATTTGGGAAATTTTTCCGCTATGTAGAGAGAAATACTTCCCCAACCACATCCCAAATCCAACACCTTCATCCCATTTTTGATTTCTGCACGTTCCACGGTGATGCGAAGCATCTCTTCCTCTGATTCGGCAAAACTTGTATCAAGTGTAGGCCAATACCCTGAGGAATACTTCATCCTAGGTCCCATCACATAAGTAAAAAAATCACTTGGGACTTCGTAGTGTTGTTCGTTTGCAGCCTCTGTATGAACGGCAATGGGTGATTTTTTTAACTCGTTCACATAATTCATTTTGTGTTGGAGCTGGGCTGTGGCGTTTTCTTTTCGTTCTTGTTTAATCCTTACATCCAAAAGTTGGCGGATGCGAAACCGGATGAGCCAATCTGGAAAAATATCTTTCTCCAAAAGGGAAGTGATACTAAAAGAAGAGCCCTCTTCTTTTTTAGAAGAATCAGTGAAATTCATGTTTTATCCTTTTTATTTTTGTTTTGAAAACCAGGGGAAAAATGCATTGGTGGTTTGTTGGTAATCCCGGAAAACATTCCCTTTAGAAAGCAGTGAGTATTTTTCAGCAAAGGGAACTCCCGATACAAAACGTAACAACACAAACATAAAGAGTGGTGTGAATAATGAAAAAATAGCTTCCGGAGAAGAAAGGACAGGAATGATTCCGATTCCCACCCAAATGATCCATTCAAAAAAATAATTGGGATGTCTTGAATACTTCCAAAGGCCTACGTTACAGACTTTACCTTTGTTTGCAGGATCGGCAACAAACTTGTGGAGGTCACGGTCAGCGATCCCTTCTCCGACCACTCCCACAGTAAACAAAAGCCAACCAAGAAGAACCATCAAATAACCGTTAGGTCCCAAAGCTCCTGAATTGGGGAAAAGATCCCACTGCGAAGCAAAATAAAATGGGAAAGAAAGCAAAAGTGCTAAAAATCCTTGTAAGAGAAAGACATTCGTAAACATCTTTTGGTGGACTTTGTCCCCGTAGTCCTTTCGAAATCCTGCATAACGTTTGTCTTCCGGATGGTTTGTACGGATGCGAGTGAAGTAAAGAAAACCGGAAAGACGTAGAGCCCAAATCCAGACTGGGACAAGCACTGCCCATTTGGCAAAAACATTTCCCCGTCCCCAATACACTAGGATGCTAGCGATCCCGGCAATGACAAGACTCCAACCCACATCGATGACCGCGTAGTTGTCCCTCGACTTCCCCCAGAACCACATCAGACTCATAAACAAAAATGTAAATATAACGGCCGTTAAATACGAAAATAATAAATTGTCCAAAGGATAGTTTCGCTCCCTATGCTTTGGTTTAGACGGGGTTTAGTGGGGTTTGAAGTCTTCGTAGAGTTTTTTATAGAGAATTTTTTCTAAAAACTTGGGAGAGAAAAACCGCATCCATTCCAAAAACCGACCGGAGAGATTGAAAGTCACAAGCCTTGCCTCTTTGTCTCTGGCGACTGAAATTAAAACATGGGCGACTTCCTTTGCCGTCTTTCGTTTTCCTTTGGCAGGTGCTTCTTTTAAGGTTCCCCCTTCTGCATCAAGGCCCGATGACCGTAAGGCTGTGTCCGTATAGGGCACACAAACGAGAGATACGCCAAGGCCCGATTCCAAAGTTTCAATCCGAAGAGATTCCAGGGCCGCATGTAATGCAGACTTAGATGCTGAGTAGGCAGCCCGGCCTGGCACTCCATACAAAGCGGAGACAGTCGAGGTAGTGACAATATTTCCTTTTGCCACCAGTAAAAGCGATAGGAGCCCACGCACCAGTTGGATGGGTCCAAAAAAATTAGTAGCAAAGGTTTTTCTGTACACATCCATCGAAAGCGAATCAAACCGACCATGGGCGGTAATGCCTGCGTTATTAAATAAAACATCAATTTTAGAAACTTTCTTTTGGATCCATTCGACGGCATCCAGGACAGAAGTGGGATCGGAAAGGTCACAGGCAACGCGGTGAATGATTGCCCTATCGTGTTTGTTTTTGGGTTCTGCAATTTCTGCCGCACGTCTTGCTAAAAGTACAAGTTCACATGGAAACTGTGCGAGTTCTTCATACAACGCTTTTCCAATCCCACTTGTGGCTCCGGTGATCACTACCACCCTATCGTTCCAAAAATCTTGGTTCATTGTTTACTTTATCCTATATTCCCACTCGACAAAGGATAAGGAGACCCGAGGATCTGACGAGTGAATTTTGATTTTAAAACTTAGAGGAATTATGTTAAACAAAGTATGGGAAATCCAAGGATCATTTGGACTAGAGAACCTAAAACAATCAACAAGGGAACTTTCTGAATCACTGGCCCCCAAAGAAGTCCTCGTTCGCCTAACAGCGACTTCACTAAATTATAGAGATTATTTAATGGTGATTGGGACTTACAATCCCAGACAAAAACTTCCTCTTATCCCCTGTTCCGACGGAGCCGGTGTTGTGGAAGCTGTGGGATCCGAAGTGACGCTTTGGAAAAAAGGAGACCGAGTCCTTCCAATCTTTGCCCAAAAATGGATGGATGGTGCTCCCAATATGGACAACCTCCGATCTACCCTCGGAGGGCCAAATGACGGATGTTTGGCGCAGTACGGGAAGTTTTCGGAATCAGGACTTGTGGCCACACCTTCCCACCTAACCGATGCAGAAGCCGCCACCTTAGGTTGTGCTGGCCTGACTGCTTACAATGCCGTTGTGAGTTTTGGCGGGATTGAACCTGGGGCCGATGTACTTTGCCTAGGAACAGGGGGGGTTTCTCTCTTCGCTTTACAATTTGCTAAAATGATGGGAGCACGAGTCATCATCACCTCTTCCAGTGATGAAAAACTGGCCCGGGCCAAAACCTTGGGTGCTGATGAAACCATCAACTATTCCACAAAAACCAATTGGGAACGAGATGTTCGAAAAGCAACCAAAATGGCAGGAGCCGACCTTATCATCGAAGTGGGTGGTGCGGGAACTATGCCTAAGTCCATGATGAGTGTAAAACCTTACGGAACCATCGCCCTCATTGGAGTTCTTGCCGGTGGAGAATCGAGTCTTTCTCTTTATCCCATCCTCATGCAAGGAGTCAAAGTCCAAGGGGTGATTGTGGGAAGCCGTGCTGACTTTGAAAGAATGAACAGAGCCATCGAATACAACAAAATCAAACCTGTTGTGGACAAAGTGTACGGATGGAACGAAGTTCCAGAAGCTCTTCAATATTTACAAACAGGAAAACATTTTGGGAAAGTGGTGGTGAGTTGGGAATAAGTAAGAAAAGGGATAATGGAAAAAGTAGAACAAAGAATACAACTGTGTCATCTTTTTTACGAATCGCCTATTTCTGAAGTTGATTGGGCACCTCGCAATGGTTTGGTGGATTGGAGTTTCAATCTGCCAAACAACCGTGCCTTTCGCTAGTGTCTTTTCCCGTTCTAAAAGCAAATCAAAGAGCTTTCTTTCTTCTTCTAGACATTCCGTACGTTTCTTACGCAAATCCATTAGGTCACAATCAAAACATGTACGACTTGTACTAATTGTTCGAAAGCAAAGTATCTTGTCGCATTTCAGATTTCCCTAAAAAGATACAGTTTGTAGCGTATTTTAGACAAATCGCAAATATTTTAGGTAATTTTGCTTCAAACGTACGATTCTTGCATTCCGACCTTTCATAGGAGAAGACCGCAAGGTCGGTCTTTTAGAAAATGCAAAAGCGAAGATTATCAATCACCCTACTCTCTGTTTATTGGTTCCTTGGTTATGGGCTATTTGGACAAACCACAGCTCCCACCCCGGAAACTCCCACCAATCAAAACCAATCGCAAAATTTAAATTCTACTGCGACTCCGAAAGAAGAACCACCAAAACCAACCCCACCACCGACTTGGTCTGATGGTTTTACTGCAGGAGCACTCGTTCGAGTCCGTCCTGAAATGAAATACAACTTAGATTTCAATCGAACGACTAACGACAATGTAGATTTTACAGGACAGAAGATTCAATTTTGGATTCAAAAAGAATTTACGAAAGATGTCATCGCGAAAATCACTTTCCAAGATTCCAGGTTATGGGGAGCGGAAAAAGGGTCACTTACTGGATTATCCACTGCCAATGATGGAACAAGACAAAGCACAGACGTACGTGAAGCATATATCGAAGTGAAAAACAACTTTGATCTTCCTTTTCATATCCAAGCAGGACGTCAAATTCTGCGATACGGTGACGAACGTTTGGTGGGATCACTAGACTGGACTAATGTGGGCCGAAGTTTTGATGGCCTCAGACTGAAATGGGAACAAAAATACCTCTCATCTCATATCTTTGTAACATCCGTGAGTGAACGCCACAACGACATAGCAGGAAATACAACTTCATTTGGTGTCAAAACGCAATACAATACTTATATGGATTGCCCTTACAATGGAACTAAGGCATGCACACCCAAATTAGATGGCCAAAGACAGGAGTTAGGTGATTCCTATTTTACTGGTTTTTACAATACACTGAAACCATCTGACTACTTTCATATTGATTTGTATTACTTAGGTTTACAAAAGGAATACTTACGCACCAACCAATCACTAATCCTCACTACGGGAGAAACAGGCACCCCAGGCTCAAGGGCTGGTCGATGGGACATTTTACACACCTATGGAATCCGAATTACCAACAGAACCCAACCAAACAAAAAGGCTCTCCAAGCCATTGACTACTCATTCGAATATGCAGTACAAACAGGAACTACAGGAAAATCCATCCGACCTAGTTGGGATAATAACCGAACCGAAGTGACTTTAACTGATCCTTTAACTAATGGGAATTACAATCACAATCTTTACGCAGAAAAAGAAAGATATAAAACATTTGCCTTTGGTGCCGATGTGGGATACACAATCGATAAACTTAGATTAGGTGTAGCTTATGATATTGGAAGTGGAGATCCAAACAGAACCGATGGATCCATTGCTAGTTTTCAAAACCTTTTTCACACCAACCATTTATTTTATGGAATGGCTGACCAAGTCAGTTGGGTGAATATGAAATCAAAATCAGTAAATGTTAGTTATCATTTAGGAACTTATGGCTCCTTCCGTGTGGATTATTTTGCCATAGAAAAACACAAACTCCAAGATAGTTGGTACGATATAGCAGGAGTTGCAAAAACCGGGGCCAGTACAGAATCAGTTTCAAATAATAGTTATGATGTAAGCCAAGTCCTAACAGAAAAAGGTACCGGTGACAATAGACCTGTATCCATGCTCGGAAGGAGTTTGTTTCGTGAAATTGATTTTAAATACAATGTCCCCTATAAAAATTTAGTTTTAGAATGTGGATATAGTATGTTGTTTGCTGGTGACGCCATCCAAAATCGTGTCAACGATCGCACCATCAACTCCCAAGCCTATACAAATCAATTTTCTAAAAACGGTCAATTTGCCTATTTGATGGTAACTGCCCAATTCTAAGGAAAAAAGGGAAATTCTAATTTAACAAATTCGAAAGAGGTGCTGAAAGTCGGATGCCTTGCAATAGTTTGGTGGATTGGAGTTTCCTTCTGCCAAACAGCCGCGCTTTAAACATACGATTGCGCAAACAAAGAGGCAATTTCCGTCCAATGGCCTGCAATTTCTTTGAATTGTTTATGAACATTTTGAAAGATCGGATCCTTTGTGATCGTATAGGCTTCTAACAAAAAATCTCTGAATAAATTTCTAAAAATTGCCCCGCCCGTTCCAGCTTTTTCCATCATCATGGCTGTAGTTATAAAATCTCTTTTGGGATCAGTGGAGGAGTGAAACCATTTTTCTAAATAGGAAGCAAGTTTTTTGATTCCTTTATAAGAAACATTGGCTACCTAAACCAAATAACATAGGTTCCGACAAGTCCATACCTATATGTTTTAATAGAGTTCCTGTTGTGGTTGTTACACAGTGTACTCCCACAAAAGGAGTCAGTTTAGGTATGATCATATTTTATTCATTAAGTTACCAACGCTGTAACGGTTTGGAATATGCGACAAGAATATCGCCATCTAATTTTTTCTCAAACTTTTGACAAACATCTAATTCTGTAGGGTCTAAATTTGCATATTTGAAAGTTGTACATAATCCTTTTGGTTTTGCTATGGTTCCTTTTTTGTAAATTGCTAAAAAAGCAGGAAACCGATCTTCCATTATTTTGCATTCTAGCTCTAATTCTGGAGACAAAACCACAAGGTCAGAAAGGTCATATGACATAAATTCGAAATCAGGAATCCAATCATACAATAGACTTTTGGTAAGAAATGAATTTGGATTCACTTGCCTTCCTAAATAATTTTAGCCAAGCCCTACATCAAGTGCCATCATTAGTACAAAGCCAAACATGGCACCAAGAGTTGACATCTCTGTTTCTTTGCCAGTATGAGATTCTGGGATCAACTCTTCTACTACGACAAAGATCATGGCACCTGCGGCAAACGATAAAGCAAAGGGAAGTAAACTCTCCACATAAAAAACAAGAGCCGCACCGAGGAGACCGCCAATTGGTTCAACAAATCCAGAAAGTTGTCCATACCAAAAACTCTTCCGTGCGCTAAAACCTTCCCGTAACAAAGGAATGGAAACAGCAGCACCTTCGGGAATATTTTGGATACCAATTCCAAAAGCCACCACTGCTGCTGCCATAAGTGACTCATAAGTAAAACCGTCACCAAGCGCACCAAAGGCGACGCCCACTGCCAAACCTTCGGGAATGTTATGAAGAGTGATCGCAAGGACAAGTAACAAACTTCTTTGGAAGGAAGATTTCCCTCCTTCTAAATGATTTTCTTCCAAACCTACATGTAGGTGAGGAAGGAGTTTATGCAAAACATAGAGAGTGAGGCCACCAGACAAAAATCCAACACTAGAATGAAGCCATGCAGGATTGCCAGCTTGTTCAGAAAGTTCGATTGAAGGTAATAACAATGACCAAAAACTCGCAGCTATCATAATGCCAGATGCAAACCCAAGCATGGCGTTAAAGACGGGCCTAGGCACAGTGCGAAAGAAAAATACAAATCCTGCGCCAAAGGCAGTACAAAACCAAGTAAAACCTGTGGCAAGGAGAGCCAAAACCACAGGGTGCAAATGCATAAGAAAATCTAACATTTATTTTGCTGGCATCATTCCAACAAAAAGAGAACTCATTTCTTTTGCCCGCCAAAGTCCATCTGAGTCTTTCTCCACTGAAACCGGTCGAAAACTGGAAGCCCCGCGAGTCGCCACAAAAAGTTTCAGTTTGCCAGTGGACTCATCTCCCGAATAAGGATTCGTATAAGTTTCAACCGTTAAGGGCAAACTCGCCTTGTACCCGTTCGCTGGTTCAGCCCCTTTCCAATAACCATTGGATAACATTTTGTATTTGTCTAGTTGGCCAAGTAGATATTTATCACTTCCACCTAAATCCATTCCTTCCACAGCAGATGGTTTAGTAGACTTTTGTCTATTTTTGGAAATTACGGATAGGATCACCGCCTTGGTTCCCAAGTCTTGGTTTTTTCCATAGAGGGAAATCGCGAGCACAAGTAGAGCCGCTCCACCTTCCGGTGTGGTGGCAAGGTTCGTTTGTAGTGATTTAAATTCTTCTATCGTAGTGGGCTCGGAAGGAATGCTAACAGGATTTCTTCCTGTCAAGTTTTGTGCCACAAGTGATACGGAGAAACAGAGTAAAAACAAAGAGCTGATTGCTTTCATGGGCGAGAATTCTAGAATCATTCCGATTCGTTTCAATCCTTTTTCTTCATTTTTTTCTTTACCAAATGAAGAGAGTAAGTAAACTTTTTGTATGAAAAAAATATTTCTCATTTCACTCTTTTTTCTTCCTTTACTTATCACCTCACAGACATTAAAGGACGCAAAAGAATTCCAAGCTCTTTCTAAAAAAATGTGTGCAAAAACTTCTGAGTGTATGAAAGAAAAACTCAAAGATCTTCCTGCAGACCAAAGAAAGATGGTAGAGTCTCAATTTGTCAATGGCAATGTCTGTGAATCCCGTTACAAAAATTACTTAGTAGAAGGCCAAAAACCGGCAAATGACAAACCTACAAAAAAACTCACCAAACAAGATTTGGAAGACATGAAAAAATGTGCCAAAGAAATGGCGGCCTTCTCTTGTGCTGATTTAGAAGACGGTAAAGTTCCTGAGTCTTGTGAAAAATTCCAAGAAGAAGATTAAACTGAACTAAACTTCCATCCAATACGGGCTAATTTCACCTAGCCCGTGTTTCTCAGATAGTTTCAAAAGTAACCGATCCATTCCAATCGAAATCCCGGCACATTCTGGAAATCCATTTTCCAAACACTGAAGAAAGTTTTCATCCATCGCAAAAACTTCCTTTCCTAATTTCGCTCGCAATTCCTGTTCTTCTTTAAATCGTTTCCTTTGTTCTTTTGCATCAGTTAGTTCATAAAAGGCATTGGCAAGTTCCAAACCGTCCCAATATATTTCAAATCGTTTGGCCACTCCATCCACTACCCGGGCCAAGGCAGCACATTCCGGGGGATAGTCGTATAAAAAAACAATTCCTTCACCTAACTTCGGCTCAACTAAATTCAAAAAGACTAAAAAGAAAAGGTCTTCATATTGCCAATTCGTAAGTTCTGTTAAACTAGATGTAGATAGTTTATGTTTTTCTATCGTCTCAAACAAATCGTCGCGGGAAAATCCATGCCCAACATTTTTGACAAAGGCCTCTTCCACAGAAAGATGGCGAATCCAATCTGGAGTGGCTGCCTTTTTTTGTACTTCCTCTTTTCCAAAAGAATGAATCAATTCTCGTAAAAACGTTTCTATATAGTGACGTAACGAATTATCATTCATCCCTTTCGCATAAAGTTCTAACATTAAAAACTCTTTGGAATGGAACTCACTACCCATCTCTCCCGAGCGGAAAGTATGAGCTAATTCAAAGATACGAGTCATTCCTTTTGCCATCATCTGTTTCAAACTGTATTCAGGCGAAGTGATGAGGTATCCTTTTTCCTTCCCATTAGGAGAGCGCACTTCAAAAGGATCCAAATATGGTTCCATCCCCACAATTGGTTTTAAGGTTGGTGTATCTACTTCCAAAAATCCATCCCGCCATAAAATTTCACGAACCTTTCGGATGACTTTGGAACGAAAAATGAGTGTATCTTTTGAGAGTGAGACCATACATTACCTCCAATGGCAAAAAAAACTAAATACCTGACTGTGCGCGAAGTTCAGAATGCGTATGAAATTGTCATTTCGTCCAAAACTGTTCATAACGAACTGGAAGAAGAAATGGATTCTGTGATGCATATGTTGTTCTTCCAAACAAGATCCCATATTCAAATGGATCTTTCTAACCTTCCTTACCTACCAATCACACTCCTTACCAAACTCTTAAACATGGCACGTGACCTAAGATTGAAAAAACGAGTCCTTGTCCTATTGGGTTTACCTATCTCTAGTTATATGTATTTAAAACGATTTGGACTCATTCGACTGGTTTTCCCAAGTCCAGCAATTCTTAGGGAGTCTCATCGAGATTCCAGGGGATAATTTCCAAATTCACACCCATCTCACCTAACAAAAGCATAGTTCTTTTGTCGAGGACCACCCCTTTTGTGAACTCGGATGCAAACTCCACCGAAGCATAAATGGTAGATTCATAACTTTCCGTAAATTCTTTTAAGTCTTTACGAACAGGTGCTAAGGTTTTAAGCAGATCCCAAATATGATCGAGTAACGGGAATTCCGGTCCAAGCTTTGAATTGAGCTGCCAATGACTCGGAATTGTCATATTTTCGATGTCTTTTACATCCGCACCGTGATAATAGTCCGGTTGGATGCCTAGTTTTTCCGTCACTTCCAAAGGCCTGAGCCTAGGTCCTGTGATGGCGAACATCGCCCACGATTTTGCTTCTCTTTGTGTTCCCGATTCCATTTTTTACTTTTTTTTTCTACTACAAGAACCAAATTGAGAAAGAACTCAAGGGAAAAACATGAAAAATATTTTGGTAATTGAGGACGATCCGGATATCGGCAACCTAATCCGGAAATCTCTCGATTCTGCTCACTACACAACCT
This sequence comes from Leptospira terpstrae serovar Hualin str. LT 11-33 = ATCC 700639, assembly GCF_000332495.1. Lineage (NCBI taxonomy): Bacteria > Pseudomonadati > Spirochaetota > Leptospiria > Leptospirales > Leptospiraceae > Leptospira > Leptospira terpstrae. The sequence goes on from NZ_AOGW02000023.1 coordinate 74,149, forward strand.
CCGTCTTTGAAAACGGCGAAGAAGGTTTGAAATTTTACAAGTCCAATCATCCTGATTTAGTGATTCTGGATCTCTCTCTACCGGACATTGATGGTATGGAAATTTGCCGTAGCATCCGAAAGGCCGACGAAAGTACGCCGATTTTTATCCTTTCCGCAAGGACAGAAGAAATCGACCGCATCATGGGACTTGAGTTAGGTGCTGATGATTACATCACAAAACCTTTTTCGGTGCGCGAATTAAAAACCCGTGTGGATGTTTTCTTTCGTCGTTGGGATAAAAAAATTGGGATCAAACCCAATGTGGGCCAAGCCGGAGAAATCATTCGTGGTGCTCTGAAAATTGATTCCATTAGACGCAGAGTCACTCTCAACGAAAACATTATCAATATTTCTAGAAAGGAATTTGACATTTTACAACTGCTAGCTGGTTCTCCGGGCAAAGTTTTTTCTCGCGAAATGATTTTGGAATCGGTTTGGGGTGTGGAATGGGATGGTTTTGAAAGGATGATCGACAGTCATATCAAACGAATTCGTTCCAAACTGGAAAAAAACTCCGCACAACCAGAATGGATCGAAACCATTTGGGGAATCGGATACCGTTTCACTGATAACTTTGAAAACATAGTGGTTCCTGACTAACAAACCTTTATGGAAGAAGTAAAAAAAGACAAGTCCCTCATCGACGAAATTAAGTTGTATGAGAAAAAAGCCAAAGAAATTGAACAACGAGCCAAGGAGAAGTATATGGAACAAGTAAGTGACATCAAACAAAAGTTAGGTAAAGCCAGTGAAGAGGCTTCCATCAAAGCTAAAGAAGTGATTGATACTGTGGGAACTTATGTAAAAGACAATCCACAAAAAGCCGCAGTCATTGGATTTAGCGTAGGACTTGGACTCGGTCTTGCTCTTGGTTGGTTCTTTAAGAAAAAATAATTGGAACATAAAGAATCAAAACAACGTAAAAAAGGCGGAATCAAAGCCGCCTTCGAAGACTTAGTCGTAAAAGTTGCTTCTTACGTAGAAGTAATGACGATTTATATCCAAAAGAACCTCCAAGTTTACATTAAAAATTTGGTTCTCTCTTCCGTCTGGGTTTTCACTTCTATATTTCTTATCTTTTTAGGACTCATCTACATTTCTTATGGGGTGTATTTAAGTTTGCAAAAATTTCTCGCCGCAGGTGACCCCATTCTTGCTAGTTTCGCAACCGGATTTGGATTTTTACTTTTTGCCATTTTATTTTTATCATTGGTTCTTCGTAAAAAATAATCCCATGCGATTCAATCCCCTAACAGACCATGAACGGTATTTAGACAAAGATCCGAAGGACATGTCACTCACAGAACTTCGGATGTTATTAAAAATCAAAAGGATGGACCTCCAACTTGGTTGGAACGAGTTTGAAGGCAAAATCAAATTCTGGCAACGAGTGGTAAGATCCGTTCGCGAGTCGGGAATGGTAGACCAAGTGAAAGAAGGAATCCAAACCTACTTACAAAATAAATCTCCAAAAGAATAGGACCCTATCTAAAGAAAGTTACCCATTCGCTTTTTTCATTTGCCGTGAGCGCCTCGAATCCTTTTCCCCATCAATAATCTCTACAAGAACCGACCGGGCGTACTCCGGGGTCCGCATTCGCTCCCGTCTGCCCATGGCAGACCATGCCCTCCGTGTGCCCTGGCGATGCGTCCCCCACCAATCAAAAATGTGTTGCCAAATGACTACATATTTTTGATTAGTCAAATGACTACACAATGGATTTAAGAAGAGACGTATTCCAAGCTATTGCCGATCCCACAAGAAGAGCCATCCTCCTCCTAGTGGCCACCCAATCTATGACTGCGGGAACCATCGCTTCCCACTTTGACACCAAACGTCCCACTGTTTCCAAACATTTACAAATCTTAACAGAATGTGAATTGCTGGCAAAGGAACCGAATGGTCGGGAGATTTATTACCACTTGAATCCAAACAAAATGAAAGAGATCGCTAATTTCATCGAACCCTTCCAAAAACTTTGGGATGACAGGTTTAACAAATTAGAATCAGTAATGAAGAACTATAAGGCCAAAGGATAAAAAATCATGGAATTAAAAACAAAAATAATCGCAATGGACGGCAAACAAGAGTTAACGATTGAGCGCGAGTTTGATTTACCCGCTTCCTTAGTTTATAAAGCCCATACAGAACCAGACCTCATCGAAGAATGGATGGGAAACAAAGTATTAAAGTTTGAAGCAAAAAATCATGGAGGTTGGATCTTTGAAACCAAAAATCCAGATGGTGTTGTACTTTTTCGGGCAAATGGGGTTCTCCATGATATCGTACCAAACGAACGGTTTACAAGAACCTTTGAGATGGAAAACACAGGATTTGCCACCCAACTTGAGTTTTTTGAATTTCAAACAATTTCAGAAAACAAATCAAAACTCATTATGCATATTATTTATAAATCTGTAGAACAAAGAGACAAAATTCTAAAGATGCCATTTGCACAAGGGATCAATATGGCTCACAACAAACTGGAACAAGTAACAATAGAAAAGACTAAAAACAAATAAACTTCAAGGGAATTCAAATGGATGGGAAACAAAAAAAATCGAAACCAAAATCTGCTGATTCATTTTTTAAAGAAACAAAAGCCTGGAAAAAAGAATTTGAGATTTTGCGTTCTCTTACATCGGAACTCAAACTAGAAGAAGAAATCAAATGGGGACAACCTTGTTATACTTACAATGGACAGAATGTATTTTTAATCCATGGTTTCAAAGAATATTGCGCTGTACTATTTTTTAAAGGGGCCTTACTCAAAGACCCAAAAAAAATTCTTATCCAACAAACACAAAACGTACAATCGGCAAGACAAATCCGATTCCAAAGTGCATCTGAAATCATAAAATTAAAATCTACTTTGAAAGCCTATATCAAAGAAGCCATTGAGTTAGAACTATCTGGTAAAAAAGTAGAAAAAAAACCAACGGCTGCTTTTGAAGTTCCAGATGAGTTTAAAAAAAGACTAGTGACCAATCCCAAGTTAAAAACAGCATTTGAGTCTTTAACCCCTGGTAGGCAACGAGCCTACTTACTCTATTTTGCTTCCGCGAAAAGACCACAAACAAGAGAAGAAAGAATCGATAAACACCAGAGCCGAATTTTAAACGGCAAAGGTTTGGATGATTAAAAAATTAGGAGAGATTTATGTCAGAGAAAACAAAAAAAATAGCTTATTGGTTCTTTACCCTTTGGTTGTCCTTGGGTATGGTATCGACAGCGATAGTACAACTTATGAAACTTCCCGAAGAAGTAGAAAAGATCAACCAATTGGGTTATCCTACCTATTTTCTAACACTTCTTGGGATTTGGAAACTACTGGGTGTGGTAGCCGTTCTTTCACCAAAGTATCTATTACTGAAAGAATGGGCATATGCTGGATTTTTCTTTGCGATGTCTGGAGCAGCATTTTCGCATATTGTTTCTCGACATGCATTGGGAGAAATTTTTCCATCCCTACTTCTATTGGCCCTGACTGTGATTTCTTGGTACTTACGTCCCGCTAATCGAAGAATCTAACAAATTAGATTTATATTCCTGATACCAATGGTAACAACCGTAGAATGCTATGAGTAAAAACACAATGTATTCTGCGGTGACAAAGGGAATCGCTTTCAAAGCGTATAAAACAATACAGACTATATCCACAAACACCCAGAGAAACCAAGATTCCAATTTTCTTTGCGCGAGTAGTAAATTAGCAAAGATACTTGCTACCGTGGTAAAGGCGTCCCAATAGAGGAAGGCAGGCGGTTTTGTAAATATATTTGGGAACCAAATGGGGAAGTGACTGGTTACTTGCCCTAAAAGTAAAGTTCCAAGAAAAATAGAAAATAGAAGTAAGGTATTCTTTCTTTTGCCTAGAGATTGAATTTTTATAAAGGCACCTGTTCTTTTGCGCCAAACCCACCATCCATAGACACTGGATCCAAAAAAGTAAATTTGTAGTAACATATCCGAATACAATTGGACCTGAAAGAACAAAAAGAAAAAGCAAATCGAATTAAAAATACCAATGGGCCAAGTGAGAATATGATTTCGTGAGGCAAGATATACGCAGATGAGCCCGGATGTAGTTCCTAAAAATTCAAGTAAGGACAATGGATACCCGAAACAAACTAAGAAAGTAAAGTCCAAGGCAAAGAATTGTTTTAGGGAAATGATTTCTGTCATTATATCCAAGTTGAATTTGTTACTAAAAAGTCTGCTTTGAATCTAATTGTTTTTCTTTTGTGACCCCAAAACTCAATCTGTCTTGTTTTTTCAGATCAACTAAATCCTAAAAAAATCTTCCTTAAACCCTTTTTCACCAAGCCATTTACTTTGCAAAAGATTATATCCAACAATTTCAAAGTCACGAGAAATCCATTTTCTATATTTTTTTTTGGACCTCGAGAATGCATATGGATCAGTAAAAGACATTTCTTCTTTCATCACCGCATAGTCTTCGTTTGTTGGAACGGTAAAATATAAATAATTACAATACTTTGCCATTTTTTCTAAAACACCGGGAATCATTCCATCAGGTAGGTATTGAATGACAGAATTACAAATCCCAAGTTCCACAGGTTCTTTTTCAAGCTTAGGAAGTTTCAGAGTTTCTAAAGATTCATGATACAAATGGAATTTGTCAGAACGTTTCACCCAATCTTTTTTCTTTAGATCTTCAAAAGCTTCTTTGGAGGCATCGACTGCATATACTTTTACCGGAGAAAAGGTTTTTACCATCTCCCGAAGGAGAATTGCCTTCCCAAATCCAAAGTCCGCCATTTTGTAAACGGGGATTTCCATCAGTTGGAAAAGTGCTCTTAAATACTCAGCATGTTGTTTTGCATTGTAAGATCCATCTACATCCAGTCCATTGCCATAAATGTCCGTCCAATAAGAACCATCGAACTCTTTGCCATTTTTACCCAAACCAAAGTTCTTTTTGTTCAAAAAACTCTTCACTAAAATTGAACTCCTAAACTTTGTAATTCACGTATCATTTCTTTGATGTATTTTGGATCTTTGGTTAGCTCATCAACTTCCTTTTCAAAGGTTTTTGTTACCATTTGGTTGTCGATTTTTACTCGCTTTAAATATGTATTTAAAGTTTCTTTTGTGATTTTTTTATCTGAAAAATCTGCCATTAGGGGATGGGAAAAAAATCTCTGGCGAATCGAATCTTCTAATTCGCGTATTTTTGATTTGATGATTCCGACAAACCGTTTAATGGATGTATCATGAAACGAAACATCTGTTTGTTGGTTAGGAATGAGTTCATCCACTTGCAATTTGATTTCTAAAATTTCTGCAATATTCATATTGTCTCTTGCACCAGAAAGTTTGGTCATGAGTTTGGATTTTTTTTCTCGTAACGTAGGATCCTGTTCTTTGTCAGGGTGGATGAGTTTGGCTAAATTTTTAAATAATGTGTTGATATCTGTGCTTAACAGGCGTTCCGATTCTAGAATTTTTTTTTCTTTTTCGGATTGTGATTTTGTTTTTTTGCGTTCACCTGACGTTGAACCTCTACCTTTAAAATATTCCGAGCGGTATTCTTCATATTTTTCACGAAATTCTCTATACTTTTCTTCGTGAGATTCCCTCTCTTCTTCAGAATCAAACCCAGTTCGATTCATATCATCTAAATCAATTTCGATTCCAAATGTATTTTTGATCCTAGATTCCATTTGGTTTTTATAGCGAAGCCTTTCCATTCTTTCAAACTTCGTTTCTAAAACATCGCGATACTTTCCGTAGAAGGTTGTATCTTCCAAAATAGAATCTGTACAGATATCAAGTAAATACCTGCGTAAAAATTCCCTTTGCATTTTGCCGAAGGAAAGTTTTTCTTCGAGTAGGATGGCACACATCAGTTCGAAACGAGTCCGTTCTAATTGTTTTTGTTTTTCCAATTCGGGTAAAACATCATTTAAATACGTTTCATTCACAAGTTGAAACAAAGGTTCAATTTCTTTATTACGTTCTAAGGTTTCCTTATGTTTTCGTAATGCGTCGTTAAATTCTTTTTGTGCTTTGGTTTGGTTGGAAGACACTCCCGTCCAAATGAGAGTTTCCTCTGTGATCACAGGATTTGGTTTGGATTTTTGTTTTGGCATTTAAGAAAAAGAGGAAAGTCGCCAGATCACTTGTGGATCTGGCGATGGTTCGAGGTTGTTCGCTAAAATCTTATGCTTTCATTAAATTCAAAGCAGCACCTGCTTTGAACCATTCGATTTGTTGCGCATTGTAAGTATGGTTCACAGGAATTTCATCCTTTTTTCCATCCTTATGATTGAATACGAGTGTTAAAGGTTTCCCTTCTGCAAAACTGGTTAGTCCTACAATATCAATCACATCGTCTTCTTGGATTTTATCGTAATCTTCTTTGTTTGCAAAGGTAAGTGCCAACATCCCTTGTTTTTTTAAGTTTGTTTCGTGGATACGAGCAAACGATTTTACAAGTACGGCTCTTACACCTAAATGTCTTGGTTCCATAGCAGCATGTTCACGAGACGAACCTTCTCCATAGTTTTCATCACCAACAACAATCGATCCAATCCCTTGGGCTTTGTAAGCTCTTTGGGTTTGTGGAACAGGTTCATAGTTTCCAGTGAGTTGGTTTTTCACCTCATTGGTTTTACTATTGAAGATGTTTGTCGCACCGATGAGTAAGTTATTGGAGATATTGTCCAAGTGACCACGGAATTTAAGCCATGGACCTGCCATTGAGATATGGTCCGTTGTACATTTTCCTTTGGCTTTGATGAGAAGTTTTAAACCTTTGAGATCCGTTCCTTCCCATGCTTTAAATGGGGCTAAGAGTTGCAGTCTAGTAGAAGCTGGATCCACAATCACTTGCACTCCTGAACCGTCGGCAGCAGGAGCAATAAAACCTGCATCCTCTACCGCAAAACCTTTGCTAGGCAGTTCTTCCCCTGTAGGAGGATCCAATTTGACTTGTTCCCCTTTTTCATTGGTGAGAGTGTCTGTCAGTGGATTGAATCCTAAATCTCCCGCAATGGCAAGAGCGGTTGTGATTTCCGGGGAAGCCACAAAGGCATAAGTGTTTGGATTTCCATCTTGGCGTGCTTGGAAGTTTCGGTTAAAGGAGTGAACAATCGTGTTCTTTTCTTTTTTATCCGCACCGACACGAGACCACATTCCAATACAAGGACCACAAGCATTGGAAAATACTTTGGCGCCAATTTTATGGAAGGAATCAATGAATCCATCTCTTTGGATGGTGTAACGAACCAGTTCCGATCCAGGTGTGATGGTAAACTCAGCTTTGGTTTTTAAACCTTTCGCTGCGACTTGTTTGGCAAGGGAGGCAGCTCTTGAAATATCTTCATAAGAAGAGTTGGTACAAGAACCAATAAGACCTACTTCTACTTTGAGGGGCCAACCATTCTTAATGGCTTCTTCTTTCATCTTAGAGATAGGAGTGGCAAGGTCAGGAGTGAAAGGTCCGTTTACATATGGCTCTAAAGTATTGAGATCAATTTCAATGACTTGGTCAAAGTATTTGGAAGGATCTGCATACACTTCTGGGTCAGCGGTAAGGTGAGTTTTGTATTTGTTGGCAAGATCAGCCACATCACTTCTGTTAGTAGACCTTAAGTATCTTTCCATTGATTCATCATAACCGAAAGTGGAAGTGGTTGCCCCAATTTCCGCGCCCATGTTACAGATTGTACCTTTTCCAGTACAAGAAAGTGCCTCAGCTCCAGGACCAAAGTATTCTACGATGGCACCGGTTCCCCCTTTTACAGTTAAGATCCCAGCTACTTTTAAGATAACGTCTTTTGCGGAAGTCCAACCATTCAGTTTTCCTGTGAGTTTGACACCAATGGCCTTTGGCCACTTGAGCTCCCAAGCAAGGCCCGCCATCACATCACAAGCGTCAGCTCCACCCACACCAATCGCAACCATCCCAAGACCACCAGCATTCACTGTATGGGAGTCAGTTCCAATCATCATCCCTCCAGGGAAGGCATAGTTTTCTAAAACCACTTGGTGGATGATACCAGCACCTGGTTTCCAAAAACCGATTCCATATTTGTTAGAGACTGAGGATAAAAAATCATATACTTCTTTGTTTTCTTTCACAGCAACACCGAGATCCGCACCAGATTCGTCTTTTGCCGTGATTAAGTGGTCACAGTGAACGGTAGAAGGTACCGCTACTTTTTTACGACCTGCTTGCATAAATTGGAGAAGCGCCATTTGCGCTGTTGCGTCTTGCATTGCCACCCGGTCTGGTGCAAAATCTACATAGTCGACACCGCGACCAAAACTCTTTGTTGGATTTCCATCCCAAAGGTGGTTGTATAAAATCTTCTCTGTAAGTGTGAGGGGCCGACCCACTACCTTCCTGGCTTGTGTGATGGCCGCTTCCATTTTGGAATAACGTGCCGCAATCATTTCTATATCAAATGCCATCTGAACCTCTTATACCTATCAGACCGCAGGAAAAAAGGGAATCAATCGAAAATTAAACTACAAGTGCTAAAATCAGTAAAATTGGCTCAAAGTGAGAACCAGTATCTTTTTAGCCGTCAATACGGACATAAACTTCGTCGGCTTTGAGGATAAGGCCTGATTTGATTTCGATAAGGCGGGTATTGACAAAAACACCATCTTGGTATGGAGTCACAATTCCTGTAATGATCACGTCTAGTTTTAAAACATCACCTATTTTCCGCAAGGTGGCGGTATCTGTTGGTGCATCCAATCCAAGCCCCGCTTCTTTTAAGACCTTTTGGTTTGCCAATCGGTCTAAGATTTGGAACCGATCTTTTTTAACGAGTTCTGTAGTTAGTTTTTCTGCAAGGATATCGCCATAGGGACTTTTTTTACCTTCATTGTCTAAAAATGTCAAAACCACTAGGCGTTGCGGTTGGAAATAAAATCCTTTTTCAGAAAGAGATGAGGCCAATTGTTCTAGCGGTGGGACTGTTGTTTTTTTTGGTTTGGATTCTCTTTCCTCTCCCAAATAACAAGCGCTAATGCTAAATAGAAAAAACAATAAAACTAGTTTTTTAAAACGCAAGTTCCATCCCAAGTGAAGTAACATATTCATAAAACGATTTTCCATTAAAGCCATTCCCATACATAAAACCACCGGGAACCCCTATCAGCATACCGTCTTTATAGAATTGGTTCTGGAAATTCAAAAAAAAAGTAGTTTTTAGTTTTCCGGGATGTTTGCCACGAAAGGAGGCAGAGAAGGTTTCCGGGGATCTACCATTTTGGTCTTTGACTTGTAGTAGCGGATCATTAAAAACATTGAAAATTTGGTTCCCCACATAAAGAGAATAGTTCTTAGAAGATCCCAAAAAAAAGATAAAACCCAAAGAAGCAATGTCTTGCGCAGGAGAAAAACCCATCTGTCCATTTGGAATGGAACCTGGACGGGTATTGACAAAGTTGTATTTAACATTTAATTGGACTTTGTCGCTACCAAAAAAAAAAGAAAACTTCCCACCATCGGCACCATAGGCTGTCACCGGGTTTTCCGTTTTCACATTGTATACAGACGTTTGTACTTTTAGAAATTGGGCTGGTGAAAAACTTCCTTGGTATTCATACAATTGTTTTGGATCGACCAATAATCTTTTATTGGAATCCATCTGACGAAAGATAAGGGCTACAGATGGGTGGACTGGTGTAGTTAAATTTGGTTGTGCTAACGAAGGTTCGCCGCTTTGTTTGGCATCCCAAATATTTACCGACTGTGGTGAAATATCAAAATCTAACTTTGTTCCCGAATTTGTATTTGGATTCCACTTTGTCGGACCTGTCCCATCTTTTTTAGAATCAGTCAAAAGAATCAATGAAAGAGATTTCAAATGGTTTGAGGATCCGGAAGGTTCGACATTTCGTTTTTTGGAATTAGTATTGTTTTGTATGGTATGTAAATCATGCCCACCAAACTCTCGTGAGTCGGGAGGGTTTACTTCTCTAATCGTTGGATCTTTTATAGGAGCAATAAAAACGACACCTAAAAGACCTAAACCTGAGAATAAGGAAACAAATACCGAAGATTTCGGGGAGTACATAAAGAAACTGTAGAAACATATTTCCTAAATTCCTACGAATGTAAATCTATTTTTAAAATAGGAACATTGAATCTCCATAAGAATAAAAACGAAACCCGTTCTTCAATGCATACCGATAAGAATCCAACACAAGTTGAGTCGTAGCGAAGGCACTGACAAGGAGGAGAAGGCTAGACTTTGGAAGGTGAAAATTTGTAATGAGTCCTTGTACAGATTGGATTCTGTCTCCGGGCGACAAAAAGATGTCAGTTTGACTTGCTCCTACCTTATATTTCTGTATTTGAGAATCAAATACAGTTTCTAAAACCCTGAGTGTGGTTGTACCTACTGCAATGATCCGCCTACCTTCCCTTCTAGCATCGTTTAACTTTGTTGCGGTGGATTCAGAAACTAAGTAGTTCTCCCTGTGGAGTGTCTTAGTCTGCCATTGTTCGGCGGTAAGAGGACGAAATGTCCCATAACCAATTTGTAACTCTACTGGCAAAAACTCTGCACCAATTTTACGAAGGTTCTCTTTCAACTCTTCCGTAAAATGCAAACCAGCAGTGGGTGCCGCCACAGATCCAGATCGCTCGGCAAAGATCGTTTGGTAACGTACTTTGTCTTCCTCCGTTACATCTCTTTTGAGGTAAGGAGGAATGGGAATGTTTCCAAAGATCTCAAAATCTGCATCAGATATGGATCTTTCGGAAAATAAATTCGAAAGTTCTTCTTTAGGTCCATAGTAGGAAAACTGGAAATTCTTATAACCCACAGGGAAAAGTTTATCACCTAACTTTAATTTGGCCCTATTTTTTAGAATACATAACCAAACCTGATGGTTTGAATCTTCTGGTTCCAAAAAGATCGATTCGTGGATTCGTCCCGATTCTACCTGTAAAAAAACTCGGCGGTAAGATACTTTCGTCTCATTGTATACAAAAACATCTCCGGATCGCACCAGTGTGATAATGTCCCGAAATAATGGGGCTTCCCAATATTTTGATTTAGTTTTGTCAACGACCAAAAGACGCGACTCATCCCTAGTTTCTAAGGGAAATTTGGCAATTTGTTCTTCTGGTAGGTGGAAATCGTATTCCTGTAAAAAATCCATCTTTGTATAGCCTTGGGAAAACCTTGTCAATTAACCAGAAATATTGGGAATGGTAGGAGAACTATGTGGAATTTTTTAGAAAACCTCGAGAAACGCGGAAAATGGATTTTGACTGTTTTACTTCTAATCCTTCTTGTAATCTCCGTTTCTAGGTCCAACCAAAAGTCCGATTTTTTGGACTATTACCATGCGGCAGAACGTTGGGGAACGGGTGAAAATCTATATCGCTTTGATGTGGCCTTTGAACTCCAAACCAAAATCAAAAGTATGGAAGACCTCTTTCGACCAGAAAACCTCCACCTACTTTCTGCTCTCCAAAACGAAACAGCAACCTATATCTACCCTCCTCTGTTTTCCTTTTTACTCATTCCTTTTACTTATCTCTCAGAACCAAATGCTTCCCTTGTATTTGAGCTTTTGAGTTGGCTCTCTTTATTGGGAATTCTATACCTCGTTTTTCAAAATAAAGAACTATCCAATACAAACTCGAAGTTCCCCTATTTGCTACTATTTGCAGCCTTAGTATTTAATTTTCGATTTTTAGAAAGCCATATTCAAAACAACCAAGTAGGGCTCATGCTAATCTTACTTGTGTTAGTTTCAATTACAGTAAAATCTCATTGGCAAAGTGGACTACTCCTAGCTCTAGCAGTGAGTATTAAAATTACACCCTTAGTTTTTTTGTTTGTCTTTGTTTATGAAAAAAAATACACTCGAATCTTTTGGTTTTTCGTTGGAATTCTAGTTTGGAATGCACTTCCTCTCCTTTATCATTGGGACTATACCATCCAAATGACAACAGAATGGATTACAAAAATTTTAGGAAATGCCTTTAGCAACCCACTACTTCGTTCCTGGAAAAACAACCAATCTTTAAGTTCCACATTAGCAAAGTACTTTGTGTCCGGTGCAGATATGATGAACCAACCAACGTATGGAATGCCGATTACGAATCTTTCTTTATCTACATTGAAAATTATTCAACTCTTCTTTATGCTTTTGTTTGGAATTCCACTTTTACTGCTTTGGAGAAAGAAAAACAAAAAGTGGGAAATCATTTCTTTATTGTTTTTAATTTCCGCCCTATTTAGTGGGATTAGTTGGGTGCATAGTTATATCATTTGCCTTATACCAATCTATTTTATTTTAGATCGAGTTACAAATATCAAAAATAATCAAAAAGAACTTTATATTCTTCTTTTTATATTGAGTTTGCCTCTACTCGCTCATAGAACCTTTGTTGGATCAAAAATAGAAGCTGCCCTCTCTATGTTTTCTGTTTTATTTTATACGACCAGTCTCTTGTATTTCTATATTGTAAGGTTTGCATTCCATGAAACAGAAAATCGGAATTGATGTTAGGCCACTCGCCTATGGGATGACTGGTAATTCTAGGTATTTAGCAGAGGTGTTGAAAGTCATCTTACCTAAACATAAAAACAAAGAATTTTTTCTGTATACGAATAAACCAATTCATCCAGTGTTCCAAAACTTGTTAGGATCCAATACAAAAGTAGTCCTAGAACCAAAAAACATTCCAGGTCCTATTTATCTAAATTTCATTTTACCCAGACGTTTAAAACAAGATGGAGTGGAAGTTTTTTGGGGCACCATACAAATGTTACCATTTCTAAAACTCCCCATCCCAAGTTACGTCAACTATCATGACCTCAACTTCATCTCGGCTCCCGAAACCATGGCGAAATGGAACTACTGGCAACATAAATTCCTCTCTCCCATAACCATGAAAAATGCAGATAAAATCTTTTGTTTATCCAAAAATACAAAAGTAGAGATCTCCGCATTTCGTCCCGAATTTGAAAAAAAATGTCTCGTTGTCTACCCAGGTGTTAGCAAACAGACAACTTCCAAAATCAAAACCAAATTCCCCAAAGATTTTTTTCTTACCGTAGGTACCTTGGAACCTAGAAAAAATATCAATTGTTTAGTAGATGCATTTTTAGAATTCAAAAGAAAAAACCCTAAGGATAAACATTCTTTACTCATCATGGGAAGAAAAGGATGGGGAGAAGAAGGAGAGTTTTTATATCAAAAACTCTGTGATTCTAGTATCCAAACCAAAGGGATTCAGTTTATAGAAAAACCGGATGATGCCACTCTGGCTGAAGCGTTTAAACAGTGTAAGGCGTTCTTTTTCCCATCCTTACACGAAGGTTTTGGATTGCCCTTACTCGAAGCGATGTTGGAAGACAAACGTTGTGTTGCCTCTGACATCCCCGTGTTTAAAGAAATCCTATCCGACAAATGTGATCTTTTTGTTCCCCCAAAAGAAACAAAAACTTGGACTCATAGTTTTGAATTGATGTCGGGACCAAAAAAATCCAGGTCCCCGAAATTCCCCACCAAACAATGGACATGGGAAGAAACAGCTAAAAAAATAGAAGAGGTACTCTTTATATGAAATTACTCAACAAATGGATCTCCCAATGGAAAGAATTCCGTAGCAAAAAAGCAACTGCTTACTTTGGAACTTCACTGTATGATGAATTAACAGTGAACCCATTACCATCAGTTCTACTCATAACATTCGCAATCCTTTTTTTTGCTTATAGTTTACCTTATGCATTCTATTTAGGTAAGTTTTTTTATTGGTTTGTTGGGGTTTTGGAAATAACCAAAGTTTTAAAAATTCCATTTTTGGATGAAATGAGGTATTACCATTACCTTTCTGTTTTTGTTTATTTTTACATTGCAGCTTCCCTACTAATTGACATTAGTCGCTTATTGAATCGATGGAACAAAAAAACTGTATTTGTGAAAAACGAAATTTGGCAAATCCAAAGATTTGGTTTTGGGAAAAAACTAATTAAATTTAACTTGGATGATGAAGGTTTGCAACTTGGATATGAACATGGTGGTCTCAGCGATTTTTTTGGATGGAATCGCATGGTTTGGGATAAAAATGGGAAAACTCTAATTGCCACTCCCTATTTTTTCCCTTACAAAAATAACAAAGCCATTGTGAATCGAATTTTAAAACGTTAGAGTGGGATTCTATACTTGAAAAAGTTATTCATCTTACTTCTACTTCTCGTTCTTTTTTTATTCCATCTTAGATACCTATCCCGGGCCTTCGATTGGGATTCATGTGTTTATGCTCTCAATATTCAAAAGGATCGAGTAGAGTCGGCCTTCTTTAATCCACACCACCTAGGATTTGAATCATCTGGACTCCTCTATTGGAAAATGCTTCGCTCCATTTATCCAACAACGGATATAATGTTTTTTCTGAGGTTACGAATCCTTAGTTTCTCTCTATTTTTTTTAGGACTCTTTATTTGGCTCTACTACAAACTCTACAAAGATTTAATTCTTGGTATTGTTCTTGCTCTTGTCATCCAAGTAAGCCAAGCTTTTTGGTTCTATAGTTTACACAACGACACTCCACTCATCCACTCTTGTTTAATGGCCTTACTTTTTTTACTTACCATTTACTACTTAAGGCAAGGGTTATATACGAGGCATTTGGCTATTCTATGGTTCATCCAACTTTTTAGTATTTATTTTCACCAATCCAATGTGATTCATTTTGGAATGGTGCCGATGGCAGTGTTTCTATCTCCTAACAGAAGTTTAGGCAAAAAATTGAGGATCATATTTGTTTATTTAACATGCTTAGGCATCGCAACCATTCTTTCCTATTTATTTGTTGGGTTCATTATCCTAAAACGAGGACTAGGTCCATTGGATGAAAAACATTTTTCTTTTTGGATGTTCTTATATGCGGCCATCAACCGCTGGGGGACAAGCCTTGGAGAAGAAAAAAACTATGTATTGTACTTCTATCGAGGGATAGGAGATGCGTTTCTTGTGTTTCAGAACGTGATTCCTAAATTCCGTGTGAACTTATTTGACTTCCAAAACCCCAAACACCTTCCCTACAATCTCAATCTTTTATTCTGGATTTTTAGTTTGAGTCTGGGAATTTTGAATTTCCGTACTATGTGGGCCCGATACAAACAAGAACTGTTAGTAATAGCGTTTTGGATCATTCCTTCCATTGCATTTTATACATGGTGGGAAGGTTACTTTTTCGAATTTTGGGTAGGAACAACCATTGCCTTATGGATTCTCAACTCCTATACTCTAAAATCTTTATCTATTCCGATGTTGCCAAAATTCTCTAATGCCATTCTTCATACTATCTACTTGGTATTATTTCTCTTTTACTTCAGTACTAATTTTACATTTTCCACTCTTCCCCGGTCCATTGGTCCAAAATTTGGATATACCGAAGGGATACAGGGTCCAGTTGAAAAGTTAGCCGAAGAATCAATTTACCGTTAGGAATTAAACAAATGTTATTTAACTCTTTTGAATTTTTAGTTTTCTTTTTAGTAACAATCATCGTTGGGAACATTCTTAAGAATCGCTGGCAAAAACTTTTTTTCCTACTGACCAGTTATTATTTCTACATGGCTTGGCAACCATCTTCAATTTCTTGTACGGCGATGGCTTCCGATGGGTTCAAATTTTATACCGACAGACTCTATTGTGATTTCAAAATCAATCCATATGTTTTTATTCTAATTTTTTCGACCATAATTGACTATTTCGCAGCAACACTCATTGAACAAAAAAAAGACGGTGATAGTACGAGAGGTTGGTTACTTGTATTGTCCTTAGTGGTTAATATTGGGACACTTGGATTTTTTAAATACACTGATTTTTTATTGGGAGTCATTAACGATATTCATCTGTTAGGTGCTTACCAATTTCCGAAACAAAACATCATTCTACCAGTAGGAATTTCATTTTATACCTTTCAGTCGATGAGTTACACCATCGACGTATACAATCGCAAAATTGAAGCCAGAAAATCATTTTTGGATTTTGCATTGTATGTTGCTTTTTTCCCACAACTCGTTGCCGGTCCAATTGTTCGTGCTGAAACATTCTTCCGTGATTTAGATTTTAGGTTGAGCGTATACAAAGAACACTTTGATGCTGCTTTTGCACTGATCTTAATTGGTTTCACAAGAAAAATTGTATTCGCAGACAATTTAGCGAGGGTCGTTGATTCCACATTTGCCAATTACCAAAACTTAAACTCGATTGAAATTTGGACCGGCGCTCTTGCTTTTGGATGGCAAATTTATTTTGACTTCGCAGGATATACTGATATTGCCATTGGAGTTGCAAGGTTATTCGGATTTCAGTTCAATCCAAACTTTAACTTCCCCATGTCCTGCCGAAACATTGCTGACCACTGGTCTAGATGGCATATATCCTTCTCCACTTGGATCAGAGACTACATCTATATTCCGTTAGGTGGCTCTAGGGTGAGTGTGATCATGTACATTCGAAACATTATGATCACTTGGTTATTTGCAGGTCTTTGGCATGGGGCCGCTTACCACTACGTTGGCTGGGGGATTTGGCAAGGTACCATGTTACTCTCACATAAGTTCTATGGAGATACCAAACTTGCAAAGTTCCTAAATGGCAAAGGTGGTAAAGTCTATGACCTTTTTGCACGTATCTTCACGATGTTTTGTTTGTCTTTTGGATTTATCATGTTCAGAGCAGAAACAATGGAAAAAGCAATTCCCATGATGAAGGCACTGGTATTTTTGAACGATTCCGTTGCACCTCTCACTCGTTGGTCAAACTACCGATTCGGAATTCTGATCGTTATTTGTTTTACCGCTAGTTACGTTTTTTCTAAAAGACAAATCCCTACTCTTCTTACAGGAAGTTGGATGAAGTATACAGCATTTGTTATTGTGAACGTGTTATTATTATTACTTTTTGGAGTCACAGAAAGTCAGAACTTCCTCTACTTTCAATTTTAGTTATGAACTTACTCAAAGAAACAATCGCATTTCTTACCGACAAAAAATTAGTAGTAGCCTTCCTTTTTTTACTCACCTTGGAAGGATTACTTCAACTTGGTTTTTACAAACCTTACTTAAAGAAAAATTCTTATGCCTCAAACATCAACCGAGTCACTGAACATGTGGTCTCTAAACGTGATGTATTAGATCCTGATATATTAATTGTTGGAACTTCAGTAGCTTTTGAAGGTATCAGCATCCGAATACTCAACCAAGAACTTCAAAAATCCGGGTGGAAAACACAATCCATTGCGGTTCGAGGTTCAGAATTGGTGGTCCAACATCGTATTTTAGAAGAATATTTAGATAAGTTTCCGAATGTAAAAATTATCCTCCATGTGATGGAACCAGGGATGCCTTGGGTGGATAGAAAACATATTGTAGATCCCACCTTAGCAATGTTATCGGAATTGGGAAATTTTAAGGCAATTCCGACTGTTTTAGATTTTGAATACAATCTAGAATTTCCCAATTATTTATATCTTGTCTTCAAGTCAGTTGCCTATCGCAAAGATTTGTCTGATCTTGTAATTAACTTTAATGAAAGACTAAAAGCAATCTCAAGGAAAAACAAAAATCCGAATTTGAATGCTTGGGACTATGAAAACGACCATCCGGAATCCATTGACGAATACCAACTCAAAAGTGTAGATGATTGCCTAAATCGATTAGCCCTCCATCTTCCCATTCCAATACCAAAAGCTTCAAATCCTGACCATAGACGTATGTTATTTGAAACTTGTGGGATAGCAAGTGTTGTCCCTAAAGATTCGAATGCGACTGAAGATACAAAAAGATATTTCCGTAGACTGACGAAAATGTATAACTTCATTGGAAGTAAAAATATACATATCATCAACGTATTTGCACCGTACTCCGATGTAATACGGAAGGTAAACAACCAGGAAAGAATGAAAGTTTGGCATGATGGACTAACAGAAGCTTTGTCGTCCCACCAAACCTTAGATGAAATGGACCTTCAAGATTCTCTTGGGGATACTAACGGTAAATATTGTTTTGATTTAATCCACTTGAATGAGGCAGGGATGAAAGAGTTCACCAAAATTCTTGCAAAAGAACTGGAGAAAAAAATTGGAAAACGATGAGATTACTTTAAACCAATTACAATCCGATGTAAATGATTGGATTCAGACAATTGGAGTTCGTTATTTCTCTGAGTTAACCAATTTAGCAATTTTAATGGAAGAAGTTGGTGAACTCTCTAGACTTATGGCAAGGAAATATGGAGACCAATCATTTAAGACTGGTGAATCAGCAGAAAATATTCCAAATGAGATTGGTGACATTCTATTTGTTCTTACTTGTTTAGCCAACCAAATGGGTATCTCTTTACAAGATGTTATCCAAACCACAATCCAAAAGAACACAAAACGCGACATCAATCGTCACAAAAACAATCCAAAACTTTAAACAGGAGACTGCGATTGAAAAGGAATTCCTGCCTCTCGCCGAATAGCATTCCAATACGCACTGAGATGGGCAGGATGTGAATTCATATCAGAGATACAATAATCAAACTTTGTGCGAAAAATTGGGTCTGTTTCTAAAACTGATTCATACTTAGGGTAGTCCGACCACATATTCTGAAAAAACTGTTTTTGACCTTCGAAGTCGTAATCCTCACGAAAGAACATATAAGCATGTGCTAAATCGTGAAGTAAGTGTTCAAATGCATCTCTTTTCCCTTCCACCAAACTCCCATTGATTGCGTCATCCCAACTGATCGTTGAGTAACGGTAACCATGACTTTGTGATTCTAACATCTCTAAAGAGCTAGGGTTGTAGTTTATAAGCCGAATGTCCCACTCGCCGATATGCCACTTCCAAAGTGCATATCTTACGGTATCTGGCATTCCATAAAACCTAACTACTTCTAAAAACTCTTTGGATTCACTTCGGTTTGGCAAAGCGCGGCCCATTCTTAAGAAAGGGTGCCTTTTTACGCGTCGTTCTAAATATAATAATACAATCTGGAAGGCAAGTTGGCTTGAAGATATACGACCAACTTCCCAATCTAATTTCAATAAATTTAAGTTAGTTGCAATGACATCAGCTTCTTTTCTTAACTCAAATTCTGGAATACAGATCTTTTTGAAGGAGCCATAAATTCGGCCATTTTCGTGGGGCATATCAATTCTAATTAGAAAGTCCGTAGTATTCCGTTTCTAAATGGAACATCCCCCCCAGTTCTCCACCAAGGAAAAACAATGTTCCATCAGAAAATTTTACACCACTATGTTTAGATACACTATATTTCGCTAATCCCATATCGAAAAAATTATTACTTTTAGCATAATCAAGTTTTTCTATCGTGCGACTTGGTTCGCTGGTATTATAACGATAGGCTCCACCATAAAAGAGAATCCCACCGTCTGGCAGTTCCGAAGCAGTACTCCACTCTCTGCGAAATTTCGAATTTGCAATTGTAAATATTTGATTTCGAGTCCTATCATATAACATTGTCGAGTTGTTCAAATTGGATAACTGTGCTCCATAAATGAGAACATTCCCATCTGCTAATTTCATACATTTTAAAGCCGCCACTGGTACTGGCAATGTTGGTCCCCAAGAAAAAGTTTGAGTGGTGGGATCAAAAAATTCTGTCGAATCTTTTGGTGCATAGATTCCATCTGTTCCACCAATGATGAAAACTCGACCATCATCCAATAATACCGAACAAGAAAACGATCTTGCTGTCATCATTCGATTTGTAACTTCTGTGAAAGTACCTGTTGCTGGGTCATACAACTCCGCAGTATTTAGGGAGGTGAAATAAGCAGGTATTGTTGGAGCGAAATCACGAATCCCACCTAAAATGATAACTTTTCCATCTGCGAGTTTTACTATATTATGTAAATGCCTCGGACCATTCATATTCCCAGTTGGAGTGAATGTTGTTGTATCCGTATCAAAAATATAACTTGTGGTGCGTGCATAAGCTGTTGCCGATTGGATCCCACCAGTGATGAGTAGGTTTTTTCCATCCAACATCACCCCACGTTCTCCTCGAAGACTCTCCGGTAAACTAGGATTTGTTAGGGTAAAACTAGAGGACCCTTTCCGTAAAATTTCAGCACTGGAAGTAGAACCATAAATGGCAACTACATCCCCATTGGCATTTTGGAATGCATCAAATTCGGATCTACCGTGATTCAATTTAGGGCCTTGCACAAGACCTATGAACCGAACAGTAATTGAATTCGAAACTACATTGGATGCGTTGTCTTTCGAATTCATAAATTGCAAAGTTAATGAACCTGGGCTATTCGTATTGAAATTAGTTTCAAAATACACTCGGTAGGTAGTTTCATTTATTTTCTGAACTGATCTAAGGACAACAGATTGTGCGAGGGAACCACTCAAAATAGGAGGGCTAAAATTGGCCAATGGTTCTGAACTGGTAAAGTCCCAATACCTTGGAGAAAAAAAAGTATAATCTGTTATCGGGATATATCCAACTAGAGAAACTGTTGGTAGTTTAGTATCGATGATAATAGGAAGTTTATCATTGGCAAGAGTTTCACCAGAGTTTGAAACAACTCCCGCCAAAACTAATTCGTATCGTCCATCGTCTGTTAGTGGATCAAATTTCACTAACAGACGATCGGATTCGAGCTTAGCAAAACTTATATTCGAAAAGACATTTTGATTGGCTTCAGCCAGATAATTTGTATCTAAATTTGCTAATTCTCTATTACATTGTAGAAGAACTTGGTCAACACTTCCAATAGACTTAGTATTCGAATTTGCTGAACAAGCAAAAGGAGTTGAATAGAAAAATGCGCTCAGGAATAATCCTGCAGATGATTTTTGATCATATAAGTTTTCATACTCTGATGGAAACATACAACCAATGGAAAAGAAAAACGGAAGAATCATTAATTTATTCAAAACTATATTCCTCCGTATTACCAAGGATATCACCAATTCTACCACCAAGGATCATCCCACCGCCTGTTGAGGAATAACGGATCTCACATCCTTCCCAACGTGCATTTAAAGAACGACCTGTCATATAAAAACGATTGCTAGATTCAGACCATGATTCTGTATCCTGAATCGAATCATAAGTGGAACCATTCACAGTTCGATATTCCAAACCACCAGCAACAATAAGTTGGTCCTTACCATAAGGGAATGCAAAGGAAGATCCCCACTCTCTGCCAAATAGTAGATTTTTGTAATCTCGAATTGTGTCCATCATTGGATTGTAAATTTGAGCTCGTAATACTGGTTGGCTTACGTCGAATCGAGAATTGACTCCGCCAAATATTAAAATCTCACCGTTACTTAAAGCATGCGCAAAATGATTGAACCTTTTATATAATTTAGCGGAAGAATTTGTCAAAGTCTTTGTATTGATATCATACACTGCAATCGAATCCAATGCATAGGCATTAAAATCATTTGGACCGGCTCCTATCACATCGGAGCGTTCTCCCCCAAATATTACCACCTTACCCGATGAAGTCGAAAGAACCTGGGCATGTTTTCCACGAGAATCTGCTAAGTTGCCAATTAGTTCTACTGTCATTGTTGCAGGATCATTCGTAATATGAATCAATTCAACAGCAGCAACAGATTGAAACGGTTTGAACGGACTTAATCCACCCACAACCAAAACATCACCATTAGGAAGAACTGTCATTTTATGTAACTGACGAGGTGTAGAAAGATTTGGACCTTCTACCCAAATATTTGTCGTTGGGTCATACACTTCAGTAGACGTCAAACTTCCATTAGAAGGATTTCCTACTTTACCGCCAAATCCACCAGAAACAAAAAGTCTTCCATCGTTCAGTTTGACCACATCAAACTCTTGTCGACGGTAAACCATATCAGAAGCTGGAACAAATTGTTTTGTTACTGAATTATAAAACTCTGCATGGCTCAATGTTCCATTTCCATTAATCAATACATCTTTTTTTGCCCTACCACCAAGGACTAATCTTCTTCCGTCATCTAATTCAACGCCAACACAAGACCTTCTTGCGACATTTAAATTTGGTCCACTTTTAAATGCAAAAACGTTTATAGGAACCATCACAGTGCCTTCTGAGTTAGATGCTTTATCGTGTATACCTTGGATAGAGATTGTCAACAAACCTCCATTTGCATTTGGATCCCCTGCAAACAACAGACGTATGTTACGCGCAGATACAATTATATCTGAAACCACCAGACTGTTTTTTGCTGTTCCAGAAAGCGAAACTTGCGATAAGTTTCCATCCCATACAATGTCTTCATTGGAAACAATATCCAAAAACCCAGATTGTAATTCTGAAATATCAATTCCATTTCCGGTTCGAAGTTCAAGAATTGGTGGTTGTGAATCAATTTCGAATTCGAAATTCTCAGGATTTACTAAAAGAGATTCATTCAAATAATAATCTT
Source organism: Leptospira terpstrae serovar Hualin str. LT 11-33 = ATCC 700639 (assembly GCF_000332495.1). Lineage (NCBI taxonomy): Bacteria > Pseudomonadati > Spirochaetota > Leptospiria > Leptospirales > Leptospiraceae > Leptospira > Leptospira terpstrae. Next base: position 96,618 of record NZ_AOGW02000023.1, read on the forward strand.
TTAAATTGATACTGAACTTGCCTGCGGTAACCGAAGGTTTCATTCGGACTTCGTATAAATACCGACTCCTAGGAATCACTTGTGAAATAGGACTCACTCCAACACCAGAAACAGGCAACTTTAACCCATCAGCCTTAACAGTAAAATCATGATTAGTCGATATATAGATCACACCGCCAGGTTGAACTTTATTAGTAGAGAACTCCATATTAACGACTGAATCTGCACCAAGTAAAAACAAACCCATGTTTGTGGTTGAGTTTGGATCAAAAATATTTTTCCCCGATGTCAATTGACAAGCGAGTAAACAAGAATATAGAAGAATGAATTTAATCTTTCCCATATAGTTCCACTCTTGTGTCTGCCAAAACAGAATCGCCAAAGATTACAATTCCCCTACGAGTTTGGATAGCTGTATGTTCCGAACGAGCATTCATCATCGTATCAACGACAAAGTTTTTCCTTTCTATATGATCGTATAACTCCAAAATCCCAGACTTATAATATGTATCTACTCCACCGGTATATAAAACTTGAGAACCCGAAAACGGGACAATCGAACTTCCATTTTTGATTCTACTTGTAAATCCATTGGTTTGTGTTGTAGCATTTGATTCATTCCATGATTCAATACTACGAGAACCAACAGCTCCTCCCATCACTCCACCTAAAACTAACCGATCTCCACTGGTTGTAACGATCGCCGTGACATTCGATCTTGACGTTGGCATAAGGACTGAGATTGTATATAAGGACTGAGAGGTTAAATTCAAACTTCTGATAGTATTTATATAGTTGGCATATGGATCTGTCCGGTCCTTTCCCCCAAAGAACAAAACTCTCTGGTTCGTTGCATCATATTCCGCAAAATGAAACATAGTATTCATTGGTAGATTTGCACTAGAAGGTAAGGTTGTTACTGATAAGTTGCGAACAGAAATATTTTCGTGGTCGTTCGCAAGAGCCGTGTGGTCTGTACCTATTTGAAATTGTCCTCCTGAAATTAACAAATCTCCATTACTCAAACATACCATTGTATGTCCATATCGCCCTTTCTGCATTACTACAGGGAGTTCTACAACTGTTTGATCAATTCCATTTATTCTGAAAATTTTATTACTGAATTGAGAAATCAATGTGGCCGGACCAGATATTGTTTTACCACCTGAAACATAGACCACACCTTCGGGATCTGTACAGATTGCCATTCCCATCAAACTTTGACTTAGCGAAGGAAGTAAGGAAGTGGTTCCTGTCTCTGGATTAAAAATCTCAACAGTTGCTACAGTGTTACCTGAAATAGAAACACCACCAACCAATAGAATCCTACCATCATTTAAAAGTTTAGATGTGATCTGACCTTTGGCTTCGGAAATATTTCCTATATAACGAGGATAAGGAAATTTAAAATCGAATTGTTTTCCATTAAATGCATATTCAACTAGTGAGTTTGGCTTTTGAATGAATATGGAAATTGGATCTCTCCACTCTGACCTTGAAGAAACAGAAAATAAAACACGGATCTTTGATTCTGAAAGTGGGAATACATCTCTTAATACCAAATCATTGGCATAATGATTTGAAATATGAAAATGGCTTTTATTAAAATGGGAAGCTACAGGTTTACTCAAATCTAAATCTAAGATTTCAGTATTCACAAAAGAAGGGTAATCACTCGATTGGTATCTAGAAGTAATTTGAACTTCATCTTGGAATGCCAAGGATGTCAATACAGCAACAGAACCACCAGTTAGCGTACTTGGATCAAATATATTTTTTGATTGGTTTTCTATCTTACAATGAAAAATCAATAGAGCTAAGAATAAACTAAAAGTGCATCGCATATCCTAACTTCCCAACTCTATCTATTCCCATATACCCTTGGTTTTCCCAATGGAACTCGAGCCAAACACCCGACTTTTCCTTAGGATTGGGTCCCAACAGATAAAAATCAAACACATTTGCCGACCAAAGGATCAGAAGCATAGTCAGTGCCTGAGATAAATTGGTGCGCGAAGATTCCATTCTTTGCCTGTGCGGTTCAATTAAATAATAGTTCAATGCCACAGTTTCTGCGATCCGTGGGTTTGGTGGGAGACCCACCGCCGATTCATAACTTGCCTTATCCTGTCTATAGGTATTGTACTGATATCCTGCATAAAGGACCCCAAGGGCAAAAATAGACATATATACTTTTCCCTTCTCTTCTTGTCCGCGAGCATACTGTCCCCAACCAGGAAATAAAAAAGAACGAAAGGCATAAGTAGGATTGTATGGATTGAATAAAGGAGCATCCGCAAGTGAAGTCTCAGGATTGACTGCGTAAGTAAGAATCGTGTCTTCCGATTTCTCAGCATATTCCTTAGTATATGGTTTTTGTAATTTTTGGTTAGTCTTTGACCAGTCTCGCAAAGCGGTAATGACATAATTAGACAATTCTGAGTAAGAAACCTCACCGTTAAAATTGGAATCAGCTCTTCCTTCCAATCCGTAAATCAAAAACTTAGTAAAGATTCCGTAACCGGACTTTGGGTCCTCGAAACTGGAATAACCTACTTTTGTGGAATAAAAAACGGAAACAATTTCAGAATCTCTAAAGGAACTTCCTTCTAAAAATTTTCTTCCCTCTTCCCCTTTCCCATCTTCTGGATTTCGACAGGCATCAATAAAGAAAACCACTCGCTTTAGTTTGTATTTCCTTGTCATTTCAAGGAGTTGTTCCACAGCAATTCCTGACTCAAATGGTTTTGTGGGACTTGCATCCTCAGGAAGTAAATAAACTTTATCGTTATAATCAACAATACCATGGCCAGAAAAATAAAATACAAACAAATCATCAGGATTTGTTTCTTCTAACAAGGCCTCAAAATTACTTAGAATATTATACTTTGTTGGAGTTGAATTTACCGAGCCCTCCTGCACCAAAGTTTGGATTCTGTTGTAAGAACCGTAACTAAATAGAATTTTGGTCATTCCCAAGGCATCGTTTTTTGCGGTTTTTAAATCACCAAGAGTCAAATTTTTGTATTCACTTACTCCCACTACAAAACCAAATCGTTTAGACTGGGTATCAGCAAACACCATGGCAGGAGCAGCAATAAATAAGAATATTAGAATTTTAGACTTCATTAATACTACTGTTCAGCAGCTAAATCTGCAGCTTGTTTTTCCAAACTTAAAGTATTTTCGCCAACTTTTCTAGCATTAATAACAACTTCTCGGTTGATTTCATCCATTTTTTGAACAACAGCGATCATTTGATCTTTGTCTCGATTTAATATTTTGGATTCTTGATCCAGTTCTTTTGAAATTGATTCAATTAAGTCCAGAGACTCTAATACTTCGTTATTTATATTTTTCTGAGAACTGATTTTGTTCGTTGCCGTTTTTATCACTCCACTTAGAAGCTCATATTTGGATTGGAGCGATTCTGTCTGTTGGAGTGAAACGGAAGCTAACTCAGTCCCTTCTTGGATGAATCGATTTGAAGTTGTGATGATTTTTTTGATTTTAGTGGCGTTTTCATTGGAATTTTCAGCCAATTTTGCAACTTCTTGGGCGACCACAGCAAATCCTCGCCCATGTTCTCCAGCCCTTGCGGCTTCAATGGAAGCATTAAGTGCAAGCAAATTTGTTCGGTCAGCTATCTCTGCCATGATATCATTTACTTCACTCACTTCTTTCTGAGATTCGTTAACAGACCGAAGCCTTTCTTCTAAATTTTTTACCGTATGTGATAGAACATTACTTCTATCTTGAAAATCACTCATATTGGAATTCAATTCTTCCACAACAGTTCCAATTTCAGAAATGCTAAGTTTGAGCGTATCTGACTTGTGGTTTAACAAAGTGATTTGGTTGTGTTGTTTTCCTATATTATCCACGGAAGATTGGATACTTTCTGAAAAAGAGGAAACAAACTCAGTCAATTCATGAATGGATTTATCTTGTGACTCAATTTGATTATTGAAATCCGTTGTGATTTCACGGATTGATTTTAAAGTTTTAAATAAATCAGAACCAACTTGAACCAAATTACGATTTAAATTATCTGCTGTAGTTCTTTCCGTTTCTGCAATTTTTTGTCGGTCTTCTGACTCGTTTTTGATTTCGTTTAATAAATTTAAAACGGCAGAAGTTAAATATCCAAAACAAATTAAAAATAAAATTTTAAATACTTCATTAGAAATACCTACCGTTCCTTTTTCACTTTGTAATCCTTCTGCTTCTTTAAATGCAACCCCTTGTCCATAACCGATCACTAAAATTAGTATCAAACAAAAAGCGGAATAGTAGGTACTCATAAGGAGAGTTCGTTTGGAAAACAAAAATGCAGAATACACCACATAAAAATAATACAAAACATAGAGAGTGGGAGATTTGATTAAATCTGCCGCCACTGTACTGCCTCCCATTAATCCGGAAGCTGTGACCGCAAATAAAACCGTTATGTCCAAAATGATGAGTGCCTTCGGAAAAAACGCATGTAACTTTTCTTTTTTGAACAAATAGGCCTGAACCCCACCATACAAAAACATACAAGTAATCCCGACGAGATAACTCGTAGTTTGTAATGTGGTGGAAGTTTTATAGGAACCTAGGGTAGCAATGATATAGAATCCCGCCAAAAGAAACCTGACTCGATTCACGTATACAGGGCCCAATTCTACCCAGTTTTTTTTGGTTTTTTTTGATTCTAAACTAGTTCTCGTCGACATAGGATGATGATCGAGAAAGGAAAGTGAAAGGGAAGTGATTTTCTTTTTTTACCCTCTGAAAGAAGAAACTCAGTTGACAAAATATAGTTTAATATTAAACTATTCAATATGGAAACATTAAAACCCAACAGCAATTCCGTAGGAAAAAAACTCCACCCAGCTTCCGAGCGTGGGCATGTCAATTTCGGATGGTTGGACAGCCACCATTCCTTTAGTTTTGGCCACTGGTACCATCCCGAAAAAACAAACTTCGGAGCACTTCGCGTACTAAACGATGACATTGTGGAACCAAGCATGGGTTTCGGAACCCATCCACACCAGAATATGGAAATTATTTCTATCCCCCTCTTTGGTGAGTTGGCCCATAAAGATAGTACAGGTACGAATGGTATCATCCGCACAGGAGACGTACAGATTATGTCTGCAGGTTCAGGGATTATGCATTCGGAGTTCAACCACAGCAGTGAAAAAAAAGTGAATTTTTTGCAAATCTGGATCCTTCCTAAGGTGGCAGGCATCGAACCAAGGTATGCTCAAAAAACTTTTTCGGAAGCAGGCCGTGTGAACCGATTCCAAACGGTAGTTTCTCCCATCGATGAAGAAGCCGTTTGGATCAACCAAGACGCTTACTTCTCATTGGCAACTTTGGAGCCAGGCAAAGAACTTTCTTACCAAGTCCATGCACCGGGCCAAGGAATCTTCACTTTTCTCATCCAAGGGAAACTAACAGTAGATGATACCGTTTTGGAACGTAGAGATGCCGTAGGACTTTGGGGAAAAGAAGAATATAAGTTCCATGCCGATGTGAAATCGGAACTACTCGTAATTGAAGTTCCGATGAAGTAGAAATTCAAAGGAGGGATCAAACAAATCCGATTCCTCCTTTTCCCTTTGGTCCAAACCTTTTTTTAGAACCTATCTTTCCCCTCCCAGGGGCCTATTTTTTTTCTAAATCATGCGAATTTTTTTTCGTGAATCCTTCTTCACATTAGTCAAACTTATTAAAAGTAGGATTTTCCACCCGAATGGAAAAATCGAAGGAGAACTAAAAATGAAAAGTTACCAGTGGATTTTGGGCTTCGTTCTTTTTACACTTTCTTCCAATGCCTTTGCGGAAAGTAACACAAGCGTTTCGGCCGAGGAAGCCTTACAAAAGTTAATCGATGGAAACATTAGATTCACGAGGGGAAATTCAAAACGACCTAACCAGTCTTTAGAAAGGATTCGCGAGGTATCAAAGAAACAAACTCCGTTCGCAACGATTGTCGGATGTTCTGATTCTAGAGTCCCAAACGAAATCATATTCGACCAAGGATTAGGAGATTTGTTTATCGTAAGAACAGCAGGGCAAGTGTCCACTTTTGCCTCTTGGGGATCCATAGAATTCTCTGTAGCAGTCCTCGGTGTGAACTTAGTTGTAGTTCTCGGTCATTCCAATTGTGGAGCCGTAAATGCAGCTTGTAAAGCTAATGATGTGCCTGGACATATCATAACGCTAACCAATGCAATTAAACCTGCTGCTGAGAAAACAAAACACCTCGAAGGTGATTGGTTAGAACATGCCGTAAAAGCTAACGTTGCATTACAAGTTACATCCCTTAGAAAACTAGATCCAATCCTCTCTAAACTTTACAACAATGGGCAAATCCAAATCGTCGGAGCCGTTTATGATTTAGAAACAGGAAAAGTAAGTTTTCTCGATGAAGAATATATTCTGTCAATTTCAAAGTAGGAAATCACATGGAAATACTAAATTCTCTGATAGCCAATCTACAAACACCAATGTTCCTAGCCTTCTTATTAGGTATTTTTGCCACTCTGATTAAAAGTGATTTAAAATTCCCTGATGGAATGTATACAGGGCTTACAATTTACTTACTCTTTGCCATTGGATTAAAAGGGGGAGTCAAACTCAACAGTACCTCAATTGAAGAATTTTACAAACCTGCGATTGTAGCTTTAATTCTTTGTATATCAATTCCTATAATCGCATACTTTTTACTTACGAAAATTGGGAAATATGATAAAGCAAATTCTGCCGCTTTAGCAGCACATTATGGATCTGTATCTGCGGTAACCTTCAGTGAGGCACTTGCATTTCTGGAATCTCTTCATATTCCATATGAAGGTTATATGCCGAGTATGTTGGCCATAATGGAAATTCCGGCAATTATAGTGGCCCTCTTTTTATTAAAAACAAACTCATCTCAAGAAAAAGAAAACTTATCATGGAAAAAAGTCACACACGAACTTTTTACCGGGAAAGGAACCTTACTCTTAATTGGTGGGCTTATCATTGGCATCTTGTCTGGTAAAAAAGGACACGAACAATTTGCCCCCTTATTCGAAGTTCCCTTTAGAGGAATGCTAATTCTATTCTTACTAGAAGTTGGAATTGTTACCGGTCGTCGTTTATCTGACCTTAAACAAGCAGGTGTATTCTTAATAGGTTTCGGAATTCTCTTCCCTATTTGTAATGCAATGTTTGGTTTGATTCTTGGAAAATATGCAGGATTGTCAATGGGTGGTGCAACAATCCTTGCAACTCTTAGCGCAAGTGCATCTTATATTGCTGCGCCTGCTGCCATTCGGATTGCAATTCCAGAAGCTAGTCCCGCATTGTATTTAACATCGTCACTCGCGATTACATTCCCTTTCAATCTTTCGATTGGATTACCACTTTATCTTTCAGTTTCTCAATATCTTTATGGAGTTTAAAATGAAATTGGAAAAAGCAAAATTAATTACGATTATAGCTGATGAAGCTATTCAAGATAGATTGGTTCAAGAATTAAAATCAGTTGCTGTTAAAGGATATACCATTAGCGATGCAATTGGTGAAGGGATAAATCAAAAACATCTCACCTCTTGGGAGGGAAAAAATATACGATTGGAATCTTTGGTTTCAGAAACAAAAGCACACCGAATTTTCGAAATCATTGCTGAAAAATACATTGATAAATACCCTATGGTAATCTTTATGAATGATGTTGAAGTAATCCGTAAAGATAGATTCAATTAGATTCTACACTGATTATTTAGAATGTATGACCAATATCTAAATAAAACAATTGGTCTTCTTTCGAGTAAGCATAGTCGAGTAGGATTACGGTTGCCTGATCCCAAATCAACCGTAATCCCACCCCTCGGGCATGTTTATAATTCAAAGTATTCACTTCACGTAATTTGTCCCAGACTCGACCCACATCATAAAAGGGAACTACACTCAACTGAAAGAACTGATCCCAAAAGGAAAAACTTCCCACACGGTATCGTAATTCAAGATTATAAAACCCAATCACTGGACCAAAAAAACGCTCTTGCCTATACCCACGTAGAGTGTTTTGTCCCCCAAGAGCACCAAACGGACCATCAATGGAAAAAAGATAGCGGTATTCAAAAAAAGGGACATCCCCTTCAATTTTAGTAAGAGCGACTCGCTGCGCGATAACAAACTCTTCAAAAAGCTTCGGGAAAGGTTGGTAAAAATTCTTCGCCTGAGCAAAATGTCTTATGTAATTAAAATCCGATCCTATGGTTCTTTCAGCTTTATTGATGTTGTATTCAATGAGCCAACCGCGATCAGGATCGGGTTCGTAATCTCTCGTATCATAGGCAATCCCCGCGCGTAGATAATTCAAATTTCCACCATTGATCCCAATGATTTTACCGGAATTGGAATCTTCTGTAATTTTGGAACTATCTTCCGTTGCAGGTACTTTAATACCTGTCAAAGGTTCTCTGGCTTCCGTCGAAGTTCCATCATACCGCCTAACAGAATTTTTCGAAAACTCTACACCACCCCAAACGCGAAACACTTGAAATATCGTTTTATCGGCAGCAAATTGTCCATAAGTAGTCTCAAATTGATAGTCATGGTAGTGTTGGTTCGATGTGAATTCTTTTCCTGGCCCTCGATTTCTCGAATAGGAATTGGCATTTTCGAAATCGGAGTATGTGGCATTACGAGAAATACGGCTACCATCCATATTTCGATCTTTGAAATACAGTGGCTGTAAACTCTCCGTTCCAACTCCAAAATATTGATTATAGAAACTTGCATCATGTCCTACATAGGCCCTTAGCCTGTAAGCAGTATCGGCAAAGTATGGGGCATCCCAAGCAAGATAATTGTTTTGTGTTCCGCGATTGGTTCTGTAAATTCCCACATTGAACATATGTTCATAAGGTGTGTATTTAAACGAAGAATCCGATTTGGTTCCGTTATAAAAAATATTGGCTAGGACTCCAAGACCAGAGCCGTTCACTGCATCATTGCCAAAGAGCGGTAGACCTGTAGCATACCATCCTTCTTTTTTGTTGGCAAGTTCCTTCTCGTCTAACTTTTTAAATTCGCCAATCCAATCAGGCACATCGGATTTTCTCTCTTCCGCATGAAGAGGAATCGATACCCATGTTGATACTATGACCAACACAGAAATCAGATTCCGAAAAAACATTTTGTTTATTTTACTTCGCGAACTTGGATGGTTTCAACTCGATCTTCCCCTGCGATAATATCAGAAAGGATTACTACCTTTTCTCCCATTTGGAGGTAACCATTATTCACTAGAGTTTGGATCGCAAGTTTTATCGTTTTTTCTGGATCAGAGGAAAAATCAACTCGATAAGGAATCACTCCCCGAGTCAGCCAAAGTTTCCGCCTAACAGATGTCATATTTGTAAACGCATGAACAATGGGATATTTCGGATGAAACGATGCCAAGTTATTCGCCGTGATCCCACGACGTGTGATGGCAATGATGGCATGGGCTTGCATCGAATCAGCTAAATTGGCCGCAGAACGAGCCATTTCTTCTTTTTGGTCTTTTGGTTTTCTTTGTGCTGCAAGTCCTAGGTTGATAGACAACTCCATACGACGTGCAATTTTATCTAACATCTCTACACAACGCACGGGGAATTTCCCCATCGCTGTTTCCCCAGACAACATAATGGCATCGGCCTCTTCATACACAGCATTGGCAACGTCTGTCACTTCTGCTCTTGTAGGAGAAGGATTCTGAATCATAGATTCTAATAAGTGAGTGGCAACAATCACACGTTTCCCTTCTTCTTGGCAACGTTTTATGATTCGTCTTTGTACAATAGGAAGTTCTTCGATTTCAATCTCAACTCCCAAATCTCCTCGAGCCACCATGATTCCATCGGACTCGCGAATGATGGCATCTAAGTTTTTTAAACCTTCTTGGTCTTCAATCTTTGCGATGATTTGCGCATGGTGATTTTTTTCATCAATAATACCACGAAGTTGGATCACATCTTCTTGCGAGCGGACAAAAGACAATGCCACAAAATCAATATCCTCTTCTAACCCAAAAATAATGTCTTTGAGATCTTTAGGAGTGATTGATGGTAAATTTACGCGGATCCCTGGAAGGTTGATATGTTTTCTGGATCCAAGTTTTCCACCATCTAATACTGTACAAACGAGTTCGTTTTCGCGGATCTCTTGCACTGCCAAGTTGATGAGTCCGTTATCCACAGTGACTTTGTCGCCTACTTTCAAATCTTTTACTATATCTCTGTAATTTACAAAAACACTTTGTGCTTCCGCTTCCATTCCTGGAATGATATGAAAAGTAAAAGTCTCTCCGACTTTTAAGTGGAGGTCGTTTTGGACATCTCCAGTTCTAATTTCTGGTCCCTGGGTATCAAGAAGGATAGAAATCGGATGTTTGTGTAATTCATCTTTGTTTAATGATTTGATAATACGAATGATCTTTCTATGAAACTCATGATCACCATGGCTCATATTGAGCCTTGCGATATTCATTCCAGCCAAAGCCAAACTTCGGATCATTTCTTTGGTGGCGGTCGCAGGACCAATGGTACAAACGATTTTTGTTTTTCGAGCTCTAAGTTGTTCAATAGCAGGCATAATTTTAAGGTTTTAACCGAGGTAAGATTCTATTCAGAAAGTCTAATTGCGATTCCGCAATGTCAAATTTCTCTTGGTTCGGAAATTTTTCGCTTCGTTGGCGGTCGCTTTCTGCACTCACTTTGTCTAAAAGTTTTTTGCCATACCTTTTTAGGTATCCAGTAGAGATAAGAATCGGCCAAGGGAACTTTTCTCTTTGGTTTCTTATGGGAAAACTGTAGATTTCCTTTCCACCAAACTTCTTCAAAAAAAATATCAAATTCTCTTCAGTAAACTTTCCATTTAATTTCGAAAGCACATACTCACGGTCTGGATATACCCCAAACTCCCAAGCCTCATCTAAAATACGAATAATGGCCTCAATGGACTCCTTCCATTTTTTCTCTTCTTCAGGACTCCCTTGTTTGACCGGTTCAGGAGAATCTTCTTCACCACCATTGAAACCCGAAGTAGATGCAGTAGTTTGTTGCGACTGTTTGGATTTTTTTTCTGCATCTTTTTCAGCTTCTTCTCGTTCTTTCAATCGGGCCTTAACAAGACGATCTTTTTCCTGGGATATTTTTTTAGCTTTTTGGCTCGCCAAATCTCTGTTTAGCTGTTGTTGCAATCTTGCTTTGATGGGAGGAATTTCAAATTTATGAACAACCATACTCCCCATAATCATTCGCCAGATCCTTGTGAAAAGCGGTAGAAATTGAAACAAACTTTGTGCTTCGATCTCTTCTAATAGTCGTTTCGGACTTTCATCATTCAAATGAAGAGTGACATTCATTTGATTTAAAACTCTGATTTCTAAGTCCGAATGTTTGATTTGAAAAGTTCTTTTAGCCGATTCAATGGCTTGTGGAATACAAGATTTATGAAGTATAAATTCATTATAGACTTTGTTGTCTGCGTATTCTGTATATAAAAGTTCAGGTTGTGAAAGTAAATTAGCACGAAATTCATCTGTCAGTGGCTCTCCACTCACTCGAAGTAAGTTCACCTCAACAATACGTCCAGCTTCTGCTAGGAAAGCCATCAAGTCATCGACCTGTTGTTTACGTTTTTGTTTTTCTTCTCGTTCTTTATCTTTTTCGATAATTTCATTCAAAACCAAACACTCTTCAATGAGAGTTTTTTGGTCTCCATAGGAATCATTCATATACCCTTTAATCTCTGTTAATAGATTACGTGGGTTACTCCATGAATCTTCGGTGATCTCACCCATGACTCCCAAATTTTTTAGAGCCGGGTAAATTGTATTTTTCGTATAATCGATATATCCATCATAACGATCTGCAATTTCCGAAGGGCGATTATAAAGAAATACACTTTTGTTGGCTGGCCTAGATGCAGAATCATTTCGGAAGAAAAATAAGATTTTATCATCTACCAACTGTTTCAAGATGGGCTTCAAATGGATGATGATGGTTGCATCCTTTTGTACTTTTGTTTTGTCGTAAGGACATTGGAACAAATTTCCAATTTCTGTGGATGCATAAGTATCAAACAACCTGTTAGAGTCGACCGCCGCTTTGATGACTTTGCGCATCTTTTCTTTACCGACATACTTTCTTTTTTCATTAAACCAACCCTTTATGGCGGCAGTGGAAAGTTCGTTTAAGCCAAGCGCATAACGGAATGCAGTCCCTCCATCAGAGGTAGTGGGTCGTGCAAATACAGTGTTGTGTTTGATAAATGTCTTTGGGTTCTCTGGATCGCCAGGTTCATTCGGATGAAATTCAAGGACATTCATCTTTCTGATAATGGCAGGATTTTGTTTATAACTTAAATCGATCACATAGTTTTCTGTACGATCTCGGTCAATGGAACTATCGCGTTCAATTTGTTCTACATTGGGAAGGACTTTGTTTTGCAAAAACTTATCCGTCCATTCAAAGATCACTAGTAGAACTTTATAGATCCCTTTGTAGGAAAAATCCCCCCGTGAATCCATAGCCTGCACTTTTTGCAGGCAGGCTGTGTAATCCATTACTTTTAATTCCGGGAGGTTTGGATCCAACATGGTATTCGGCGAGTGTCCTTAGTTAAAAAATCCTTTTTTATACAATAACTCAGCATTCAAAATTGCAGCACCCGCTGCACCTCGAATGGTGTTATGCGAAAGTACTACCCATTTCCAATCTAAAATGGGATCTTCCCGAAGCCTTCCAACAACGGTCGTCATTCCCCTTCCTGTCTCCAAATCAAGACGCGGTTGAGGCCTATCATTTTCTTCGCGGTAGAGAATAGCCGGATTTGGTGCAAACGGCAATCCCAATTTCTGCGGTTCCCCTTGAAAATCGGCCCAAACCTTAAGAATCTCTTCTTTTTTTGGTTTTTTGTCAAAGGAAACGGAGACACAAACCGTATGTCCGTCAAAAACAGGAACACGATTGCAATGAGCAGAAATTTTAAAATCTGCCGACTTGATGATTCCATCTTTCACTGTGCCCAAACATTTCTGTGGTTCAATTTCTGCTTTGTCTTCTTCGCCACCAATATAAGGCACAACGTTTCCAAGAATGTCCATAGTGGGAACTCCCGGATATCCCGCACCAGAAATGGCCTGCATAGAAAATAACATGACTGACTTAAGTCCAAAAGCATCCATCAGAGGTTTTAAGGAAATAGTAACTCCCATAATCGTACAATTGGAATTGGTAATGATTTTTCCTTTTGTCTTCTGGAATTGTAAAACATCCAAATGGTGTGCATTCACTTCCGCAGAAAGAATGGGAACATTAGCATCCATCCTATGATTTTTAGAATTGGAAAGAACCATCACCCCGGCTTCCGCATAAGCAGTTTCCGCTTCTCCAGCGATCGATGCATCCAGACCGCTAAACACGAGTTGTACGCCCTTCGTCACTTCAGGATTTGGTAAAGAGATGATAATGTCTTTCGCGTATGCAGGGATATCGGATGAGATCTTCCAACGAGATTTCATTACCTCACCATAAGTTTGGCCGGCACTTTTTTCTGAAGCTGCCAAATGAGTCACCGTGAAATAAGGGTGATTCTCCAAAAGTTGAATGAATCTTTGACCGACGGAACCTGTTGCTCCCAGGACTCCAACTTTGATTTTTTCCATAAAATTCCTTATCTATTGTAAGGATTGAAAAACATCCTATTTCGGAAAGAGATTTCCAATTCTTTTAGCATAAATCGGATTCATTTGTTCCATTCCAACATAGGTAAAGTGATGGAAGTCGGAAAATCCTTGCATGGGCAAACTTCGGTGGATGTCCCAATAAGTTACAGACCCACCCGCCAAAGACTGTAAATAGGCCAAGTGATCCCGATACCAGCGGGAATCTTCGTACCAATCTAGTGAAATTGGATTTTCAGGATTGTTAATGAGTAAAAAAGGGACCTTACGTTCTCTGAAATGATCTGCAATTTTTTTCAAATACCGGAAGTGGAAATACGGCCGAAAGGACTCTTCGCGGATCCTTTCTTTTGCCAGTTTTAAGGCGACAAGGTAACCAATCCCTGGTCGTTTTTCTAATCCCTCAAGCAATCGGTATTGGAAGTATTTCCGATAATCTTCGTCTTTCATTCCTAAATACCGAAAGTCTTCTGTTCTTGGATCCCTTTCGTATTGGATTCCTGACCTAGCCTCATCCAAACCAAAAGTCTGTTCTAATCGCACTCCCATGGGATCAAAGTGGTAATCCAAATAAGCACCCGTAGCCTGGTTGGCAAACCACACCCGCTCCAGTTTTACAGTGATTAACTTTTTATCTTCGAAGAATTTTGAATCCAAATGTAGGCGAATCCAACCTTCTTGTTTGAGTAAAATTTCTTGTTTGCTAGTCCCGTTCGAAATTTCCATCCTGCATGGTTTCCCCGCCAAAAGGAAAGAAGTGACTTCCACCCAAAATCCTTTGTTTTTCATTTTGTTTGTGGGGAAAAAACTAAACTGTTGGCCGGTCCATCCTAGACCATTGATCCCCTCTGGAATGAGAACTCCGGCGTATGCATGATAACTAGTATTACGACCAAAACGATGTTGCATTAAATTCTGCAAGTTTTGTAGATAAATGTCTTTGTATCGATAAAAAGAAAATCCAGACGAAAGTACATAACGAGACCAAGTATCCCAATCCATGGAAGATCCCACTTCGCGCAAAGTCTCCCAAGGAAACACCCACAAAGATTGCGGAGCCTCTGTAAAAGTAAGTGCATCTTTTACAACTAATGATTCCTCAACAGAATCATTTCTACCTTCCGGAAACATAACGTAGGTTCGGTGAAGCCTGTAGTCAATAAAATTGACCGGATACACTACAAGGTCTGGTTCCAATGGATCCAGCCAATTTAACAAAAGATAAACATAAAGGGGGCTATTCCCCGCATACGCTAAATAAAACACATCCACATCGAGAGAAAAATCTTTCTGTAAACTTTCTTTTAGTTTGCCCGCATCAATGGAATAGTAGGCGACAGAACTTCCGACGATAATGATTCTTTTTTTGGTTTTGGGAAGATTTCGAATCCTTTCATATTCATATAAAAAATTGAAAAAATGGTTCGTATTCCAAGGAGATTCATTTGGCAAAATAAATTGGAGTTTCTTAAAAACTAAAAAATCGATGCCAAACAGCGAAACCAAAAAGAGGCATATAAAAATGATTCTTTGTTTCATATACCCACCTAAAATACAAAATACACAAAAGGTTTACTATCGGCCGAAAACAAAACAATCAAAATCATTACAATTGAGGCAAAGATCCCAAAAAATGCAGTTTTTCCTAAGGAATTCTGCCATTTTTCAAATGCAACTAACAACTGCTTATTGTCTTTAAAATAAAGAATACCTAGTATATGGCCAATTACGATCACCAGCAAACAATAAAGAAAGTTCATTTCCATTGAGTAAGGCAGAGAAATACCTTCTTTTTTAACAAAAAGCCCCTGTAGGTAGCACAGAGAATTAGTAAAATCAACACTTCGAAAGAAAACCCAAAGAAAACTCACTACCAAAAAAGTCCCAAGAATTCGTAACGGTCTAAGAAAGGAAAAACTCCCAAACCGGTTCCCTTTTGTTCCTCTTTCTAAAATTAGTAAAATCCCATGACAACTTCCCCAAATGACAAAATTCCAAGAAGCCCCATGCCAAAGCCCACCAATGGCCATCACCAGAAATAGATTTCGATAGGTGAGGAGTTTGCCGACGCGATTGCCACCAAGAGAAATGTAGATGTATTTTTTTAGCCACTGGGAGAGTGAAATATGCCAACGATTCCAAAATTCAGAAAATCCATCGGCAAGATAGGGCATTTTAAAATTTTCCGGCAAACGAAAGCCAAAAAGAAGTGCCGTCCCCTGGGCAATGTCAGTATAACCTGAAAAATCACAATAGATCTGTAGTGAATAAGAAAACATCCCGATCCATAAAGCCTTAGTAGTTACCTCTGCTGGCCTCAAAAAACTAAAGTCTGAAGTTTCCGATAAATGGTCGGCCAAAACCATTTTTTTAAATAAACCGAGTAGGATGAGAAAAACCGCAAAGAGAACAGGGGTTCTCAAAAATGACAAAGGTCTACGAATTTGAGGCAAAAAGGATTTGGCCGACACAATGGGACCCGCCACCAACTGTGGAAAAAAGGACAAAAAAAGTAGATAGGAGAAAAACTTCCGTTCCGGTTGCAATTCCCTTCTATATACATCCACTAAATAAGAGATCGACTGGAAGGTATAAAAGGATATGCCTACAGGGAGAAGCCAATGAGCCCAAAAATCAGGAGAAGGAGGAGGGAAATTCAATATTATTGCCCAATTTTCAGCAATAAAATGTCCATACTTATAAAATGCCAAAATTCCCAAGCTATTCCCAAGGGAAATCGCCAAAATAAACCTACGCCATGGGACAGAAATGACAGCGCCGAGCAGTCTCGCTAAGGAATAATCTACTAAAGCCACCCAAAAGAGTAGCAAAAAATAAACTGGATTCCAGAAGCCATAGAAAATCGCGCTTATAACAAGCAAATAAATGACTAAAATTAAGCCAATCAGCCATCTATTAAAGACCAATTTTTGAGTATATTTAATCAATAAAAAGCGTAAAACTAGCCATATCGAAAGTGTAGCGGTAAGGAAGAGGGCAAAAACTGCTGAATTAAAAAGCATATTTTTGACTATATTTAATCAATTATACACTGTATTTGCATTTTACTCCACAGTTGGGGCAGGTACAAGTCACTTCTGCTTTGACTCTACGCCCCTGAGCTCCCTCTACTTTCCCAACTGCCACAAATTCAAATACAATCCCTTCTGGAACAAAGTGTCCCGAGCCATATTTTGCCGTTCCTTCGATCAAATTGGAGCAGGCATGGCATTTCACCCTAAGCCGTATCGTTTCCGCCATAATAGAAAGAACGTTCAGTCGTGTGCCCCCAAGTGGCAACCACTATTCGATTTACTGCCAATTTTACATGGGTATGCAATTTCGCTACACATGACAACTTGGCAGTAAATCCCCTTTTTGCCGGGGCTTTTGCTTTGCGGATTTACAGCTGCCAATGGAGGCAAATTTTCGATGCTTTTTTCTTCTGATAGGGGCTAAATGTCGGGAACTGGGCACTTCCTGCCAAATTCCTTCTTCTTCCCGCCCTAAGGAAACTTCCAGTCTGTCGAACAGAGGCTTCCTTAGGATCATTGAGAATTTCGATCAAATAGGCTACAAAAAGGAAATTTCTAGAAACACGATGCGAAATTAGGTTTCGCACTTCTCACAGGGACCTGACCAAATTTCGCCACAGAACCGAAAGGGTGGCAATGCCTTGGTCCCCTTTCCCAGTTTTTCCAAGGATACTTGTAACAACATTTTTCTTAAAGATTCCCGAAGATACGGTGGCCGTAATTGGGCATATCTCACAAATGACTCCCCGCTGCCAGCCCGAAGCAGGGCATGCCCTCCTCCGGTCGCCCTGGAGCGAACACTAGCTGCCCTGACGAGAACAGCCATAGAAGAGTGAACTTTGGTTAGGTGACTTGTTTTCGGCAATTACTCAGGCGACAGTGTTTTTAGTTAATTGCCTAATTTTAGGCAATTCAAATGCGGCGGAGTGAACTATCCATCCCAGCGAAGCCCTTCTTCGAGGAAACACCCAATAAATGCTTAAAAATGGTCATTTTTTGCAGGAGGACCATTATGTCCCTAAATTGCTTGGATTCGAGAAATGGCCCTGTGGTGCACACAGGAGGAGATTGAGAAAAGACTAACTGACTGTTTTAGGACTTTTTAGAAGTAGATTTAGAGGAAGACTTCCCCTTCTTTACAGGACTTGTGGGTTTGGATGTACTACGTTTCGTCTTAGAACGACTCGATGGTTGTTTTTTTGCTGATTTGTGACCTGTGCGATCACCAGAAGATTTGTCTTCTTCTCCGGCCAGAAGGTCACTGGGGACCCTTCCATTGCGTTTGACCATGTAGATGAAATGTCGGACATATTGAGTATATGGCTCATGGATGGACTTTGGATCGAAGTTCTTAGGATCCTGCAAGAGCTGGTTGACCACAGCGATTGGGAGATCGTCCTTACTGGTTGCCATGAGAATTTCCAATCGTTTGCAGATCTCCGAGTCATTGACTTCAGTAGAGAGTTTTCGCATAGCATTGAGGAATTTTTGGAAGGCAACTCGCTTCGGCTGAGACATATCCCCAGAAAACCAAAAAGTCCTGGGCTGGCAATCGATTTTACAGAGAAATGCTCTGGCCCTTTCTCAAAAACTATAGATGCTTTGCTGATTCCCGATGTTTGGATTTTGGAAGAAAATCCAGTCTCTTTCACGGATCCCTCCGCAATCGCTGAAACTTCAGTGAAAATGATTCTCCCTAGAGGAGACTCATCGAAAGAAATGTAGTCTTCTGTTAGTTGGTTTTCTTGTGGAGAGATTTTTTCGAAAGTAAGTTCCGTATTGTCCGGAACCTTTACCTCAAGAACCAAACCATCGCGAAGCTCAATAGGAGTGAGAAGTTCGTCAGCAGGAATGATGACGGGAAGGTCGGACTCGTTTGCAAAAAGACCCGACATAGGAAATATAAAAAATACAGAGAGCAAAACCAATAGGGTGCTCTTTTGCAACTTTTGTGCCAGATTTTTTAAATTTTCCAAGAAAAACATAGGATTAACCTCAGTTTTCATCGAAATCATAGAAAAATAAAGCTTTTTTTAGAGGATTTTGGCTATTTTTTGATGATTTGCGAACGCACTCGAAGTTTCCATTCCCACAAAACAATTTCATGTTCGAGGTCTTGGGCAGTTTCCTGTTCCTTCGCAAGGAGGGCATAAATCATATGGGAGATTTCTTTTGAAAATCCTGAGTCCAATTCTTTTTCAAAATCTTCCACACGATATTCCAAAATCAGCACTGCCAATCGAAAGGCTTCCGTCATTGCAATCAGCTGAGGTTTGACTACATCCAATTCTGGTTTTTTTAATTCGTTTTTGATCATTACATCCAAAAAAGTTCGGATGAACATGACATCATCGGAAGAGAGGTGGAAATCCAAAAGGAGCTGTTTTACTTTATCCAACTCCATAGCTCGGAGGTGGATCCTTGCCAAAAACACGGGGTTTTCGCTATAGGTGTTGAGGTTTTGGTTTTTAGCAACATCAGTCGCTCGAACCTTGTCATAGTCGACCACTCCCTTGTCTTTGGACTCATCAGTTTTGGGGGACTGAGATTCTGCGGAAGTATTGATCCTTTTTTTGATCACAAGGATATTCATACTAGGATAGCGGATTTTAAAAGAAACCATGTCCGATCTAGGAATTTCTTCATCGACCACTAGAAACTGGGCATGTTCTCCCCTCTCCCAAGCGGCCATTAATTCTTCTTTATTCTTATAATGGTAAATGACTACGGGGAGGACGTCGCTTAGGCTTCCTGTCCCCAAATAAATGGTTTTGATTTCGTTGGAAAACCCGTGTTGGTAAGGGATGACCAGTTTCCCGGCTTTCACGTTGACAAAGGAAAGTTCTCCTAAATGGAAATGGGAAACATCAAAATCGTCCCCAAAAAAACCCACCCGAGGGACATTGACCACGATGGAATTATTCCTAGCACCTTTGGGAACTTCCGGGCCGGTGTCAGTGAAAACAACGTAGGTCAGCTTGGAAAGTCGGACTTTGACGAGAAAACCGGCAGGGGTCTTCCGCTCTTCGTATACAGTATCATCCATCTTTACATTAAACCAAGTTGTTTCATTTTATATTGGAGGGATCCCCTCGAAATACCTAAGGCCTTTGCCATTCGGATTTGGTTGCCAGAAAAGATCCGCATAGCCAGAAGAATCTTCTGCCTTTCTAAGGCCTCTGTTCCACGCCGCAAGTCTAAATCTTCCGCATCGGGAATCTCTAAATCCATCTTAAATTTCCCAGGTTCCAAATCTGCCGGCTCCACTTGGTTCGTCCGGCAAGTCAAAATCCCAGTGAGAATTGCATTTCGTAAGTCCGTAAAATTTTCTGAATAGGATCTAGATATTAATTCCTGCAAACTCTTTGCCCCTAATTGCAAACCCGATCGGTTCTGAGAATCACATAATTCTTCAAATATGGCCTGAACCAAAGTTTGCAATTTTGCTTTGGGAAGGAACCTGAGGGATGGTAGTACCAACGAATTTTTCCTTAAAAATCTTTCAAATTCAGGTAATAATTCTTGGCCCATTTCTTCGGGTCCTAGCAGGAATAAAGATCCAGAATACCCGGATTTGAACCACCAATCAGAAAGGATTTGTTGTTGCCCTAAGTTAAGCGCCTGGACTCCAACAAGGACCAAACTTCCAAACCTAGACTCTTCTCCCCAAAGGGCGAGGGCTTTTTCCAACTTCCCAAAATGGTCCGGCAAGGATTCTACCACTAAAATAGGTGCTCCCGGTAACTGGGTTTGGTGAATCCATTTGGCCAATGTTTTTTTCCCAGAACCAGAAGGTCCGAGAATGGTAAGGATTTTTTGTTTCGTAAATTCCGAAGTTGCTAGATCCAAATTGGGAATTTCAGAGCGGTATAAAGTATGTGAATTGTCTGAAGTCGGTTTTTCAATACTCACCATATCCTTTTGCGTTTTACCCCATTCGTTCCCAATTTTTTCTGCAAAAAATGTTAGAAAAATTCCTGCAGGAAAAGGAAGGGATTCATCCATTTCCGTAAGTAAGAATCCAATTTCTGTCTGTTTGGATCGAATCCGAATGGCCATCGCATTTGTTTTTTTACCAAACAACTCAAACTCTGAACCAGAAAAAAATACTGGTTCCTGGGAGTGCATTAACTCTTCCCAGTGCAGAGAACCACGATTCAAAAAGGAATAATAAAATCCATCTTCTCCATATCCAAAACTCGCAGATTCATAAAATGAATCTTCCTTCTCGACCTTTAGGACAACCACACCAGCGGAGAAACCAAGCTCTGTACATAGCCCTTCCCACAATTTGGGTAGGACAGAATCCATCCAATCCTTGCCTGTTTTTTCAGAGGCAAGTAGGGAAATGGCTTGAGATGGCATGCTATGAAACTGTTTAAATTTAATCACTTTGTCAAGTACGTACCTATTTGAATGTCGGATGTCCGACCAAAAGAAAGGAGATAGTTTTTGCTAATTTTCAGTATGTCGGATGTCCGACAATGAAGAGAGAAGAGACCAAAAAATCCTTTTTTTGCTCCATTCTAAAAATACAATTGATCCCAAATTTTCGGCAGGAAAGCATACCATTTGGGAAGGGAAAATAGAGATAGATGATCACCATTGCAGTTGCAAACCAAAAAGGCGGAGAAGGAAAAACGACTACTTCTTTGAATCTTGCCATGGGGTTGGCCCGTCGCAATCTTAAAACCCTACTCATTGATATGGACCCTCAGGCCAATTCTACGGGAATTTTTCTGAATCCAGAGACAGTTGAAAAGGATCTTGCCCACCTCTTTCAAAATTCTGCCAGCCTTAAAGAAATCATCACCCCGGCATATAACGAGCATTTGTGGGTAGCGCCATCTAGCATGCGTTTGGCGGAAATGGAAACAGTTTCTGTAAACTCTGTGGAGGCTCCTTATATATTAAGAGACTCCCTTGCCGCCATCAAAGAATTTGATTTTGTGATTATTGACTGCCCCCCATCTCTTTCCATTTTCACAGTGAACAGTCTTGTGGCCGCAAACTACGTCCTCATTCCCCTCCAGGCAGAAAAATTCTCCATGGATGGAATTATGGGCTTACAACAAACCATCTCTTCGATCAAAAAAAGGATCAACCCGGAGTTAGAAATTTTAGGAGCTCTCATTACCCAGCTCAAACCCCAGACCCTACTCACAAAAACCATCCTTCCCGTTTTAACCAAATACTTCCGAATTTTCGAACATACCATTTCGGACGGAGTGGCGATCGGAGAAAGCCATCTGGCAAAAAAATCTGTTTTCGATTACAACAGGACCTCTCGCCAGTCTCAAGAATATGAAGGTTTTATAGAGGAGGTTTTAAATGAGCTTAAAAAGTAAACGCCTCGGAACTCTCGCCGACATCTACCAAGCGGAAAATTTGGATGGGACCATTCGAACCATTCGGATGGACAGGATCTTACCTTCCGAACACCAACCGAGACAGGAAAGAAAAAAAGGGATCGAAGAGCTCGCACAGACCTTAAAGGTCGATGGACTTTTACAACCGATCATTGTCTCCAAAGGGGAACGGGAAGGTCATTATAAAATCATTGCCGGGGAAAGAAGATACCATGCGGCCAAATCGCTCGGCTGGATCGAAATTGAATGTAAAATTCTAAATCGTCCTGACAAAGAAATCTATAAATTAGCCGTCATTGAAAACCTACAAAGAGAAAACTTGTCCCCCTACGAAGAGGTGGATGCCCTACTTTTTTTGAAAAACTCCCACAACTACACCGATCAGGAGTTAGGTGACCTTTTTGGAAAAAGTCGCAGTTATATGACGGAAGTCCTTTCCATTACCTCGATGTCTAAAGAAGACCTCGATAAATGTAAAAAAAATGAAATCTACAATAAGAACCTTTTGGTCCAAGCAGCCCAAGCTGCAAAAAAAGGAAGCCTCGACGATTTTTTAACCCTCTTCCATCAAGGGGCTTTGAAAACGGTGAGGGATGCAAAAGATTTTAACAAACAGATGAAATCGGGTGAACCGAATGCGGCAAAAAACTCCTTATTTTCTGGTTACAAAATCAGAAGGACAGGAACAGGGATTCAGATTTTGTCGGATGACGAAATTTTACTCGGAGACATTTACAAATTCGTTCGTAAAGAATTGGTAAAAAAATACGGAGATTCGGCATAACCCAGACAAGTACTAAGCAGTCAAGTACTTAGGAAAAAAATTTTTAGTACAGCTCAGGAAAAATGCTGTACGAACTTGACATCTGCCGGAATCCGACAATAATGTGACATAATAAAAGTGATTTGAGTTTGAGCAGGCGTTTCTTGTAATCCAAGAGACGGGGGATCTGTAGTATCCCAACCCGAAATATAAAAAAATTCCCCTGGAACACCAGGGGGTCGGGGTTTCCCGAAGGAATGTTGTTGGATGAGACATAATTAACATTATGTCAGATAATGTCAACTCCTTCGTAAAATTTGCTTAAATTTGGTTTAATTTTTGCAGAAAAGCGGAGGAGCTTTTGTGAGCGACCAGCGGCATCCCTATATCCGACTGATGACCGACATCATAGATTCTGGTGTTTGGGCTGGCCTATCCCATGCGGCCAAAACACTCTACCCGGTCTTATTGAAATTCAGTGACTACAACTTCAAACCAGTTTGGCCCAATACAGAAACATTGATGAGGCTTACCGGATTCAAAACTAAAAAATCCATTGTATCTGCCAAAAAAGAACTCACCAGGGCGGGCCTACTCTACCAAGTCCCCGGTAACGGACGAACTTCCACCCGGTATCACTTTTCCTTCCATTATGAGGGATCCAGAATTACCCCTCTGGGGGATACAAACATAACCCTCAGGGATTCCGAAACGGAGACCTCTGGGGGTTCGAAACTTGCCGGAAAGGGGGGTGCTGACGGAACCCCTAACCATATTAATATAACTATATCTAATACAAACAATCTACCTGCGGTGCCCGCATCAGGGGAATTAGGCAAAGAAAAGGAAGAGAAAAAAGCATTCGAAACTTTGGTGGAACTCTTTGGACCTGAGATTGCGCTGGAAGCCTATAAAAAGGCGGTCTCCTTGCATATGGAATCAAACGTCTCCTATGTCCAGTCTCTCTGCCGAGAGCTGGTCTCTATGCAAAGAAAGGAAGTGCTTAAAACTGGGCAGAATGTTTCTACTGAAGAAAGTCTATCTCATCCGGCTTCTTGGGCAGGATTTTTATCTTGGGCAAGCAAGGAGTTGACCCAATCTTCTTGGAACCAACTCGGCAATGTGCAGGTAGAAACAGATGGGAATGTGATTATTGTGATTTCCCCCCTACAGGGACATTTACGCCAAATCGTGAATATGTATTTTACGGAACGAGTGAAACCCGCGGTCCTTGTGGTATTTTCAGAAAAAGAAGAAGGATCGCGCCTCAGTGAAATTCGATAGACTGGAAAGAAAAACGGTATTTTTTGGAAGGAATCAGAATCAAAAAGCGCAATGAAAGATCATTTAATCCGCACAAGCCACCCCTACTCATTACCGATCAAATCAGTTTCCACTTCGGGAACCTTCGAAGTCAAAAACGAAGAATTTTTATCCTTTTTTGAAGAAAAGGAGCAGTCCTCTCTATCCTCCATCATCTTTAAATTTGATGATGTTGTATATTTTAATGGAATCGAACTTTTGCCTGGGAAAGATGGTTTGGACTTTTTTCCCGACTCTTTCCGATTTGAATTGTCTCATGATGGAAAGTATTGGGAACCAATTTTGCAAGAGTCTTCCTTTCGTAAGTCCTTCAAAACTTCGGCTAAATGGCTTTTTTCTCTTACTAGCGCCCGTTATGTGAAGTTTGTTTCCAAAATTTCAAGAAAAGCCAGTAACGGGAAAAACCGGATTAGTTTTGGTCAATTGAAGATACAGGTTACCGGTGTCCAATCCATCCAAGCAAGTTCTGAGTTGGACCGTCTGTATGTGAAAGAAAATCTTTTTGATACAAGGCCTGATTATGGATGGTCTTCCAAAAAGAAAGAAGAACCAGAAGAGGAATATTTAATTTTGGATATGGGCTCTGTGAACCGCATTGAAGAAATGCGAATGCTCACAAAAAATGATCCAATCACAAATTTCCCAGAGAGATTTTTAACCTATTATAGTGAAGATGATATTACTTGGCACCAACTACATGAAGAGAACTTCTTTTTGTCAGAACCTGGCACTTGGTATAAATGGCGGTTTCCTGCAGTCAACTTACGATATTTAAAACTGGTATTTATCCAAGAAAAACAACCAAACAAAAAAGACTACATTACGGAAGTCATAGAACTTGAGTTATACTCTAGTGCAGATAAAAAAGATTCCGGAGGTCCGACGAGAGAACCACTCCCCTATGCTTCAGTGCTTCGTTCGGGAATCATTCGCCTTGCAGTGGATGGAGAAGTCAAAGAAGGTGTTGTGGTTCAGGCTAATGATAGACGTCTCCGTGATGCAACGACGGAATACCGCGGAATTGTGGAATTGGCTTCAGACGGAGAAGAAAAACCAGGAGTGGCTGTTCAAGGAAATGATAAACGCCTAAAAATCGCCACTGAACTCACCCATGGCCTGGTTCGGTTGTCAAGAAGTGGGGAAGCGCGACCAGGGCTTGTGGTGCAATCAGATGATGAACGTTTGCGAAGTGCCTCCACCGACCATCCCGGTATCGTTGAGCTCGCGTTAGATGGCGAAACTCGTCCTGGAGTAGTAGTCCAAGGAAATGATTCTCGTCTTCGTGTTGCCACGAAAAAATCCATAGGTCTTGTGCAACTGGCTGATTCTGGAGAAGTGGCTGTTGATAAAGTGGTCACCGGGGATGATCCAAGACTTAGAGATGCCACAAATACTGCCAAAGGGATTGTGCAACTAGCACCTAACGGTGGTGAAGAGCCAAATACCGTTGTCCAAGGAAATGACAAACGTCTCAAACATGCGAGTACGGAGATACATGGGATAGTACAATTGGCCCACTCTGGTGAAACGAAACCTGGAGCTGTAGTCCAAGGAAGTGACAAACGATTGGCAAAGGCTGGATTTCATGATGCAGGTATTGTTTTACTTGCAAATCATGGAGAAGCGGTTCCGGGTAAGGTAGTCCTTTCTGATGATCCTAGATTGTCAGATAAAAGAGATCCGAAGCCACACACCCATCCATATGCCGAAAAAGAACATGATTTTAATTCACATACAGGACTTTTGAAAATCACTGGAGAGGCAGAAGCTTCTTCTAAAGGATTTGTTCCTCCGCAAACAAATGATGCTGTGATTTACGGAAAGAATACAAAAGTAGGAACCGGGGTTGTGGGTGTATCTGCAGGAACTGGAGTTACTGGTTTTGGAGACTCTATCGGTGTGTATGGTTTATCAAAAGGGAAGTCATCCAAACAATCGGCAGGAATCTTAGGTGCCGGAACTACGGCGCCTGGGGGAAGGTTTCTTTCTCAATCAGATTTTGCACTTGTAGTGGATGGAAAAGGAATTCCTGAACTGGAACTTTCTGGATCCGGCAAAGCCATCTATGCCAATGGTGAGTCTTTGTTTGAAGGGAACCTTCGCATTACAAAAGAAGGTGGTGAAGAGTGTATTGCTCGTTACTTTCGATTGGATGGAAAGGATGTAGTAACTGCAGGGGATTTACTGGTGGCAACCGAAGAACCGGGAGTTCTGGGAAGGTCTAAACACCCCTACTCTACAAATGTCATTGGAGTATGTGTCACAAATGCTCATGTGGTTTTTGGAAAACAAGAAAAGGCTGTAGAATATGTTCTTGTTGCCCTTCTGGGAATTACAAAAATGCATGTGGATGCAACACAAGTGCCCATTTATCCGGGAGATCTTTTGGTTTCTGGATTATCCTCTGGTCATGCAGTGAAAGCAGATCCTACAAAATTAAAACCAGGAATGCTTGTAGCAAAGGCGATTGAAGCCTGCAAACGAGACAAAGGGAATATCCTTTGTATGTTAACTTTCTCCTAAAAACAAAGGCAATGGGGTAGGTTTTTTGATAAAACCTGCCTCAATCGCTCGTTTCAAAAGATATTCCACGGCTCCGTGCCCTTCTTCTCCTAAATTTTTTGTGAATTCATTTACATACAAATTAATATGAGATTTGATTACCGCATCATCTTTGTTTTGCGAATTGAAGCGAATGTAATCCATCATTTCTTTGGGTTCTAAGTAAGCGTCGCTAAGGCTTTTTCTTAGATTGGTTTGGAACTGGAGAGCCTCAACTTTTTGTATGTCGCGGCGGATGGCAATGGCGCCTAAAGGAATGGGATAACCGGTAGATTCCTCCCACCATTCTCCAAGATCCACTACCTTTTCCATTCCTCGTTCTTCGTAGGTAAATCTTTCTTCATGAATGATTACACCAAGGCTATCTTCCTCACTCATCACTTTCGGAATGATTTCATCATAACGTAATGCTGTTGGAGTGTGTTTTCCATTCGTATATAAAGACAAAAGTAGGTTAGCTGTAGTTAACATCCCTGGAATGTAAAGTTTTTTGTAATTGGTAAGATCAGTTTTGGAATTCTTCTTTCGGACAAGTAAAGGGCCACAACCTCTCCCGAGAGCCGATCCTGTTTCCAGTAAAATATATTTGTCGATGATTTGAAAGTAGGCGGCAAACGAAAGTTTTGTGACAGGAAATTTACCCTGGAAAGCAAATTCGTTCAGGTTCTCTACGTCATATAATTCTTCTTTTACAGGATAACTGGCGTTACGGGTCAAGTGGTAGAAGAGGAAAGTATCATTGGGGCATGGGGAATAGGCAAGAGATATCATGGACTTAAGAAAAACTCCTTGGTGGGTGTGATCCAGAGGATCCGGATGATTAAAAATAAGAACAAGGTAATCGAAATACCTAGAAATAAACGTAAAAATGGTCTTTTTAGAGCCCCTTCTAGTAATAAGGAAAAAGGCAAAATGAGTGTGAACATCCGGCTTAAGTTATCGAATGATCGCCAATACCCTTCTTCTGCAATGAGGATTACAAACAAACTTCCAAATATCGGAATGAGTAGAGGGATATTGTTGGAAAAGGATTCTTTCAGTGATTGTAAACTGACGACAGAAAGTGCGATAAAAGAGATAAAAAAGAGAATTTTTGGGAACTCTTTTGGTTTGAACTGAAAAGATCCAGCATCGTAGAAACTTTTACAAAAACCGAATAGCGGGAAGTCTGTCATATCCCGAAATCCAAGAGGATTGGTTCCCAAGTGGTTTGGAGGTTGTATCCTGCCGTAAGCCACCAAACAAAGAAATGCGACACCAGGAAGGGAATAAAGTAAAACTTCTCTTCCTCTCTTTTCAAGAAGAGCCTTGTACACAATGGGTATAAGAAATAAGACACCTAACTCGCGAGTGATAACCATTAGTAGAAAAAAGAAAACTGCGAGAAGGTCTTTTTTGTTTTTAAAGAAGTAGAAAGCTATGATTCCAAAGCTGACAAAGAGAGAATCGGCTACAAGAAGTAGATTTGCATTTAAAGAGTAAGGAGAAAATAGATAAAAGACAATAAACCATTTTTTTGATTCTGGAAGTAGAGAGTACAAACAAAAGACGGAGGCGGAAAATGTTAACAGCAAAAACAAAAGAGTGATTAAGGGATAATTGGAAAATCCAACTGCATGGGAAACGGCACCCGCAAAGAGAGAAAGTCCCATTCTGTGAAAGCGGAAATGGTAAGAATCTACGATAAGATCCCAGTCGCCACCAACAAACAAATCTTTTGCGAGAAAATAGAAAAACTGACCGTCGTAACCACCTGATCTGTAGATTACAAATTGTGGATCAACAAGGTTTGGATTGATTTCGTAAAAACCTTCCCAAATCCCAATCAGAGCGGAAAGGGAGTGTTCGTAAGGAGCTGTTTTGAAGTAGATGAGTCCCCCTACTCCTAAAAGGAAAAAAATCAATAAAAACCAAAGTTGGTGCCGTTTCACACTTCCATTTTGCAAAATTTAACAGATTCGAAAAGGAATTT
Source organism: Leptospira terpstrae serovar Hualin str. LT 11-33 = ATCC 700639 (assembly GCF_000332495.1). Lineage (NCBI taxonomy): Bacteria > Pseudomonadati > Spirochaetota > Leptospiria > Leptospirales > Leptospiraceae > Leptospira > Leptospira terpstrae. The sequence continues at coordinate 125,353 of NZ_AOGW02000023.1, forward strand.
CTCTGGAATTTTACGAAGATTCTGACAGTTTGTATCCAAAGTTGGGGCAAATGAAAGAAGTTCTCGTTACAATCCAAAGTGTTTATCAATATTTAGAAAAACTTGGCCCCAAAAAATCCTTCCAGATTTTGAAAAATCTGGGTTATGAAAAGTTACTTTCGTTAACCGGAAAGGTTCCTAAAGAAAGACTAATAGTTCTTACTCAAAAGTTAAGTGAAGATACTGTTGTGGAACTAGTAAAACAAATTCCGGAAAAGATCCTCGTGGAGATGATTCGCGAGAATGATGACGATGATTTGGTATATTTTATCCACTCCCTGCCCATGGAGGATTTAGCCCTTGTTTCGCGGAGCATTCCTCCACATGATGTAGGGTTACTCGCAAAAACTTTGGGTAAAGAGACCAGTGTAGAAATTTTGAAAACTTTAGGAATTCAAAAGTCCATTGCACTTCTAAAAGAAATTCCAATGAAAGATTTTCTTTGGTTGGTAGATGAAATCCATGTAGGGCCAGTCATCCAACTTGTTAGCGAACTTTCAGTAGCGGATTGTAAGAAATGGATCAAACAACGAGGCCTTGCGGAACTTCCTATACTCGTAAAATTCTTTGGAGTCACCAATGCTCTTGTGATTTTTAAAAAACTGGGGATGAACCAAGCACTAGAAATGATGCATTTACTTGGAACACGAGAAATGTTGGAGTTGTCACTACTGTTGTCGGGGATGCATTTAGAAGAAAAAAATATGCCGGCTCTTACTGTGCTAAAACCAAATGATTTATCATCCGTAAACAAAACAAAACCAGCACCGAAGAAAAAACAAATCCCAAAGAAGAAAAAAACTTCTAAACGCTAATATTGACTTTGGGGAAGTAAATGGTGAATTTACTTCCTTCTCCCATTGTACTTTCTACAAAGATTTCTCCGGACATTTTGTCCACGAGTGATTTAACAATGGAAAGCCCAAGGCCAGTTCCCCCAATTTTTTTATTATCAGAGGATGGGATTCGAAAAAAACGATCGAAGATTTGGTTTTTGTAGTTCGGGTCAATGCCTATCCCTGTGTCTTCAACAGTGATTTCAATTTTGCCATTGGTTTCGCGGATAGAAATTCCAATTTTTCCTTTGAATGTATATTTCAGTGCATTAACATAAAGGTTAGTAATGATTTGTGAAAATTCAAATTTGATTCCCCGTAAGAAAAAGCCTTTTTTGAGTGCTAGATCCCACTCGATGGGTTTTCCTTTGGCAAGGTGAGAGTTCATATGTATAACATCCTCAATCACAGGTACTGGATCAAAAATTTCAATGACCTCGGCTTCTTTGTCTTTTTCTCTAGAGGTGGTTAACTTTAATAGGTTTTCGATTAAAAAACTAAGACGTTTGGCATTTTTATCGATCACTTCTAACATGTTTTTATGTTCGGTGTTAAAAGGTAATGAAGTGTCCGATTTAAAAAATTCCAAATAGCCTCTAATGTTTGTCATTGGACTTCGGAGTTCATGGCTTACGTTGGATATAAATTCGTGTTGCAGACGTTCTTGTTCCTTTCTTTCTGAGTTGGGTCGAAACTGCACTTGGTAGCGTTTTTTTGGTGATAAAAGAATGGATGTAAAACTAATATCCACTTCAAGTTTACTTCCGTCTTTTAACATGATCTCCACATCAGGAAGAGATAACATAGTATCCGAAGAGAGGTCTGTACCAAATCGAAGTTGGTTGGATACTTGGTTTCCAAGAATGATATCTTCGATATTCATTTTAGTGATATCACCGCGAGTATAACTAGTGAGTGACCGAAACTGGTTGTTTGCCTCTAATATACTTCCTGTATCGGCATCGACGAGGGCAATAGCTTCTCTGGAAAATTCAAATAGATATCTATACTTTTCTTCCGAATATTGTAAATCTACGGCAGACCTATCTAGTTTGATCTCTAGAATGGATATTAAATTTTCAAGTTCGGTGATTTCTTCTCTTTGGAGCTCTAACTTTGCATTAAAGGAGTCTAACATTGAGTTTACGAGAACTTTGACTCGGTTGTCTAATTGTAATGTTTCATCGGAGTTGAGTCTTGAGTTGTAGTTTCCTTGCAGGATGTCGAGTACTACGGAGTTCACGTCAACGATGAGGTGTCGCACAGCATTTAGTTTTCTATAGTTAATTTGTGACGGTGCGTGGAGTTTAGTTTCTGTTGGTTCTTGGAAACTACTTAGTTTACGAACATCAAACACTTTTTTTGGTTCTAGTGCCGATAGGATTTCATCAAAATCAAAGGCAGCTTTTACGGCATCTGGTTGTATGACCCTCCGTATCAATCGAAAATAAACATCTTTAAGAAGAGGATTGAGGGTTGTTGCATCTCCCTTATAGGAAAAAATCCCTTTTTGGATGAGAGGATGTGCGTTGAGAAGATTTTTTGTCTCCCCTACTCTAAGATGCGGATAAAAATGAGAGAGTTGTAAATCTTCCCAAAGATTTCCTGTGCTTAGTTGGTTTGTATTTTGTAAAAGATCGATGGCTTTTTTGACTGCAAGTAGGACACCAGAGATTTCTCTTCCAGTTTTTAATACAGCATCTCCGCTAAACGCAAGTAAGGTGGATGGAAAAAAGGATTTGGAATTAAGGATAGGAAGTTCCAGAGTGTTGGCAAAATCTTGAAAGTTCCGAAGGAAAGGGCTAGAAAACGGATCTGACACAAGGCCAAGACAGGATGGTTTTAAAAATTCTTTTTCCTCTAAAAATCCTGGAGTGTCAATGTAACGAACTTTGACCGGATTTTTGGGAGCATACTCTTCTAGGAATTTTTCTGCAAAAAGTCTTTCGACGGAGTATTGGTGCGGAACGGGTAATATGTATGCTTTGTTTCTTGTAAGATCTTCTGGTTTGAATTGGAACCGGGAATAAAAGGAAAGTGGTGAGTGGTAGAGGTAAATTCCTTTATAAATGCGTTTGAGTTTGGATTTTTTTAAGAAACTATCTTGTAAGTAGGCAATGGTTGGGACTTCGCCTGCTTCCACTCGACCAGCGTCAAGTAAGGGCATAATTGCCTTATGGTGAGTATTGACATGAAGTGTTACCTTCACTCCAAATTCTTCAAAGTAACCTTTTTTATAGGCAACAACTACAGGTAAAGAACTAAGGCGACTTGTTATACAAATCTGGATCACATGGCAACAATTCCAAAAATAGGAATCGTTGCCAAATCATTCTATATGGATTTGCCCTTATGTAGAAAAAATCTCTTGGAGGAATTCCGTTGTCCTTTTGGTATACTCCGAAACTTCTTTTTCATCCATAACCTTTGCAGAGAGTAATGAAAGGTCGTAGATGATCCTTGCTAGTTTTTTCCCTTTTTCTGGATTTACACCTTCGAACGCTTGTAAGGCGGATTTTACTAATGGAGATTTCGAATTTACCATTAGAGTATGTGATTTTAGAATGTTTTTCATGTCGTCTCGGTTTAACATCGAGTTCATTTCGGACATTCGTCTCATAAACTCAGGTAAAAGGATGACACCTGGCACATCTGCTGATTTTAAGGCTTCGACCTTTACTTCCACTCCTTCTGTTGGTAAAGAGGTTTGAAACAAGGTTTGGATTCTGTCAGATTCCGTTTTGTTGTCTTCATTTACTAAATCTTTGGAAGCTTCTTTATCAACGATTTGATCTGCAATTTCCGAATCCACTCTTTGGAATTTCCATTCTGGGTTTTTCATTTCCAAGTGTTGGATGAGGTGAGAATCAATTTTGGAATCTACAAGCAGTGCTTCCAGTCCTTGCGATTTCAGAAGTTCCATATAAACAGAACCCATCTCCGTTTCATTTGCGTAGAAGATTTTGTTTTGGTTCTTTTCTTTGTTTTTTTCCCAATATTCCGAAGTGGTTGAGTATCCGCCTTCCGAATTTTTGAAGATTAAATGGTCTTTCATTGCATCATAAAACTTTTCGTCGGTAAGGACTCCGTATTTTACAAACAACGATATATCATTCCAATTTTCTTCATATTTGGTTCTGTTCTTTTTAAAATCTTCGATGAGCCGATCTGCAACTTTTTTGATGATATGGTTAGAAATCTTTTTAACGAGTGGATCGTTTTGTAAATAGGATCTGGAAACATTCAAAGGAAGGTCTGGGATGTCTATGGTTCCTTTTAGAATGGTAAGGAACTGTGGGATCAGTTCACTTGCATTATCACTGACAAAGACATGATTACAAAATAATTTGATCCCATTTTTAGATGCTTCTAATTCATGGGTGAGTTTTGGGAAATACAAAATTCCTTGTAATCGAAATGGATAATCCACATTCAGATGGATATGAAAAAGCGACTCACCAGAAAATGGAAACAAGTAAGAATAAAAATCTTTGTAATCTTCTTGAGTAACCTTTGCCGGTTCTTCAGACCATAATGGTTTTTCTCGGTTAGCTTTTTCCCCCTGCACATAAATTCCGACAGGTAAAAAGTCACAGTATTTTTTGATTAACTCTTTTAGTTTCCATTTGTCTAGGTATTCGCCGGAATCGCCATCTAAGTATAGGGAAATTTTAGTTCCTCTAGATTCCTTTTCTATTGGTGAAATAGTAAATTCAGTCCCTGACTCGCTCGACCACAAAACGGCAGTTTGATCCCTTTTGTAAGATTTAGTTTCGATGGTAACTTTTTTCGAAACCATAAAAGAGGAATAAAATCCAAGTCCAAAATGACCAATGATTTCTGCTTTGTTTTCTGCGTTTTGGTACTGTTTTGCGAAGTCTGTTGCTCCTGAAAAAGCAATTTGGTTGATGTACTTTTTGACTTCTTCTGTTGTCATTCCCACGCCATTGTCTTCAATAGATAGAATTCTGTTATCTACATCAAAGTTTAAGTCGATTTTATAATCATTCCCACCTTCAAATTCTTCTGATAAGGAAATCTTTTTTAACTTTGTGATGGCATCACTCGCATTGGATACTAATTCTCTTAAGAAAATATCTTTCTCTGAATATAGCCATTTTTTAATGATAGGAAAGATATTTTCCGTTTCTACACTGATTTTCCCTGTTTCTTCAGCTGACATATTTTACTCCTTGGTATTTAATTGATTTTTTATTAATAAAACTTTGTTTCTATCCAATCCGGATAATTTATGGAAAGTATTTTCTATGGTTGGAATGTCGTGGTCTCCGAGAAGTTTTGAGAGAAGTTGTGAGTTTTCCGTTGATACTCCATTTTTCTCTAAGTAGTCTGTTAGGAATACATTTCTTTTTTTACCAAAGCTCTGAACCATTTCGAGAAATTCCTTGGATTGTTTAGTATGCTTATAGCTTTTATATCCTAGATAGGAAAAAATACCTAAAACTGCAAGAAAAACTAAAAGAAAAATCGAAGGTGGATTCGGTAAATTAGATTCCTTTGGTAGTGTTTGGAGTTTTCTTTTCTTTTTTGGTAGTACAACCATTTCTGGAAACTGAATGGAAAGTGTTTTGTATCGATTTTCTTTTAAAGAGAAAAAGCTAAACAAATATGGCGAGACTTGGATTTTCCCTTGGGATTGTGTCTGGTAACCGTAAAGAAATTTAACTACTGAATAAAATCCATAGTCGCCAGAATATAATTTCTGAAATGTTTTATTTTTTGTTTGTGAGATGAGTTGAATCTTTGGGTTGGATTGCGGTAATGGACTGATGCCTTCATAACCGCCTTCCCCTTCTATAGTAATTTCAAAATAAGCAGTTTCTTCTTGGTGGATGGACTTTGGAAAGTTTGTTAAGTTCAGTTTGAAATTGCCAATGGCTCCCGTAAATTCATTAGGCTTGTTAGGTGGAAGATCCAGAACGGTCACTGTTGCTTGCGTTGTATCAACAGTCTCTTGTAGAGAATTAAACCGTAAACTATCTCCGGAAATGAATTTTGTTTTTCCAATTTGGAATCTTCCCGGTTTAATCGCAGTTAAACCATAAATTTCCTTATCGTAAACTAATGTTTTTTTTAAACGGTTATTCCTAAATACTTCTGGTTCAATTTGTACAGATACTTGTCTCAATGTTTCCGATAAAAAATATGGGAATGAAATGGATTGGTTTGGGTCTCTTTCTAAAAAGGGTTGCCTGTATCCATTGTAGTATAGTACGTAATATCCTACGATTGGTTCTCCTTTATAAAAAACAGATTTATTTGTATGGAAGGATACTTCTGGAGATTCGTCAGAAGGCTCATCATCGATTTCCATAGGGAATGGGTTGAAAAATTGGTTTTGTGAGTGTTTACTTCTTTTGCTTACCTTAAACTGCGTAGGAGGAGAAGTGTAAGTTTTGTTATCGTACTCTACTGTTACTTCTGGAAGTTTGAAAGTTCCTTCTGATTCCGTGTCGACATAAAAGTTTAAAATTTGTGATTTAGAAACTTTGAAGTTGATGATTTGAGTTTCAGTTCCGCTGCCGATAAACCGAACACGGACTCCGTTTTGTTTTATATTGGTTTTTAATGCTCGAAACATTTTGTCGCCATGAGCTCTCACCTCTAGTTTAGCATGTTCACCTAGTGAAAACTCATTCGGGAAAAATTGAAAATCCACTTCGGAGGCAAAAATAGTAGGAAACGGAATCAGACAGAAAAAGAGTGAGTAGCAAAGTTTACCAAAATTTTTCATTATCGAAAGAACCTCCTTTTTTGTTTTTTAAAATGGAGTCCTGTGAAAATGGTTCTAATATTCTATCTGCGTCTGATTTCTCTACTTTGTTTTTTTCTTTTTTTTCTTTTGGATCAGTCTCCGGTTGGGAACCATTTTCATTTTGTTTTTGATTCTGACTGGAATCATTTTTTTTCGTTAGGTGCTCAATGTTTTTTTTAGCCGATAAGTAGTTTGGATCAATTTGGAGTGTTTTTGTATAAGATTTTAGTGCATTTTTTTTATCACCCAGTCTTGAGTATATGTTCCCAAGATTGAAGTTTGTTTTTGCTTTTAGATCGTTATCAGATTTTGGGTTTGTTAGAATTTTTTCTGAGATTCCTATTGCATCTTTGTATTTGCCAAGTTGGTAAGCTGCTGCTGATTCATTGTATAGTAACCTTGGATCATCGGTGATGAATTCCTTTGCTTTTTCGAATTCTTTTTGGCTTTCATTATAGTTTTTGTTATTGTACGATTTGACTCCGCGTTCGATTGCATTTCCACCAGGATCTAATTCCCAAGCTTCTAGTTTTCCAAATCCAAAGGAGAGGAATAGAATTAGTAGTATGTAAATTCCTTTCGGTGTTTTTTGTAAAAATAAGTTTAGGATTCTCTCCAGAAAAAGAAATATAAAAGAGGCGATCAAGTAGGGATGAGCACCGTCTTCGTTTTTAAAACGTTCTATTGTTTTGATTTTTTTCTTTTTCACAGTTTGTATTGTCTCTAATAGAGCAAAGGCTCCCTCAGCTTGGGAAGAAACATCATAATAGGATCCGTTATTTTGATCAGCTATGGCCATTAGTCTATCTGAATTTAGTTTTGAAGAAACTAAATTAGGTGCTACTAGTGAATCTGAAATTCCGGCATCTGTAGTTACATACCCTCCGCGTCCGGTTCCCGGATCACGATATTCGATATACCCACCTTCCTGTGTTCCAATTCCCCATACGATTACCTCACCTTCGATCTGTGGTAATTTCTGGTTTTCGTGATCTTCTCCGTCAGAAACAATGATTGTAATTTGTGATGTGATGTTATTGTTTTTCTTCCTGATTTTATTGACTCTTTCGAGTGATAATGAGAGGTCTGTTCCTTTTGCTCCAACCATTTCAACACCTAGCGCCTGTATATAATCTGAAACGGCAGTGACGTCTGATGTTAAGGGACAAAAAGAGAAGGATTGGCCTGCGAATACTACAATCCCAATACGATTTCCTTTGAGACTTGGAAGGATCCGCAAGGCTAAGTCTTGGAATCTTTTGAGCCTACTTGGTTTTACGTCAATTGCATTCATCGATAAACTTACATCGACTACAAACAATATGTCAGCTGATTCGAATTCTTTAGTAGATTCCATTTCAGTAGATTTTATTTTAAATAGTGAATAGAAGGCAAAAAACAGTGAGAGAAGAAAACAGAAAATTCTTGTTAGATAAATCTTTGTATTAGCGTTATAAATCCTATTTTTTAAGCTCAAATGTTCTTCTTTGAATCTATTTGCTTTTACATTTATGTAGATTTTCCCTGCAAAAATCAAGATCCAAATTACTATGGAGATGATGGCAAAGGTTGCTACGAAGTTTAAATCAATCATAGTTTTTCTGTCAGTGGATAGATCATTGAAATTGCAGCAATTCCGAGTAAGGCGAAGAAAATAAACACAGCGACTGGAAAATGTGTTTCATGTATTTCCATTGGTTTTGAAGGAAGTTCCACAGTTTCTAGTCCATTGATTTCGTTTAGCACCTCTTGTAAAACTTCTGGGGACTCTGCGCGAAAAAATCTTCCATTCGTACTTTCTGATATGGATTCCAAGGATTCATAATTGACTTCATATTGTCCTTGTTCCTTTCCTATTCCGATACAATAGACTTTGATTCCAAACGCTTTGGCGGCATACGAAGCAGTCTCTGGATCTAATTTTCCTGTATTGGAAACTCCATCAGTAAGCAAAATGATAATTTTTGATTTTGCTTGGGAATCTTTCAGTCGGTATGTGGATAAAACCAGAGCATCGCCAACAGCAGTACCTTGTTCGCTGATATCTTCATCGGAAGTATCTGCTATGAGTTCATCTAACGCATATCGATCGTTGGATAAAGGTGACTGGAGGTAAGCGGCTCCTGCAAATAGCACAATTCCAATTCGATCATACAGTCGTTTTTGAATGAATTCTCTTAATAGTTCTTTTGAAACTGTTAACCTATTTTTGGGCAAAAAATCATACGAGTTTACCATGGATCCCGAAATGTCTAAAGCTATCATGATATCAATTCCATTGGTTATGTCAGGAGTAAGTTTGTATTTTTCTCCTGGTCCGGCAGCTGCTATAATGAGAAATGCTCCCGCAATATAAAATAATGCTTCTGTAAAACTTAAGAAAAATCTTCTAATTTTTATCGATAGGTTTGAATCAGGTTTTAGAAATCGATCGGATTGGATGAGTAAAATTGCTCCGAAAGGTTTTGTTTTCCATTGATAGATGCCAAGGAGAAACAAAGGAATCAATAAGAAAAGTAAGTAAGGTCTTTGGAATTGGTCCATGGTTATAATTCAAAATCCTTTTTGATTTTTTCCCATAAGGAGTTTGCAGATTCTTTGGTTAATTTGGTATGATTGTCATTGTACTTTGTGTTTCTAAAATAAACTCGAGTTTCGCGAAGTATAGATTCATCGATATGAGTTCGATCAAAGAGTTCTGCTAAAAATTCAGAATCGGTTTTTCCTAATAAATCTTTGTTTAATTTTTTGGAATAGGCTTCTTTTAAGTATTCACTAATTTTGAATGCCAATTCTTTTTCATATATAATTTCGGATTTAAAATACAATTCGATGGAATGAAGTCTTTTGGTTGTTTCTTCCAGTATAGGTTGTTTTTCCCAAATTGCATCCATAACTTTTGGTTTGGATTTCCAATAGATATAGAGAGCATACAATAGATAAATATTAATGGCAGTGATGATTAGAATCACGAGGAGTCGAAGGAAAAAAGGTCCAGAAAAATAAATTGGCGGTTCGATATCCTCAATGTCGATTTCATTTCCGAGGAGTTGCGATTTTACATTGATGGTCTCTGTAGATTTCAGTCGTTTTCCATTTTGATCCCAACTAACAGGAAGAAAATATGTGCCAGGTTTATAAAAAACGATAGATGCTTTTATTTTTGTTTTTTCTTTAACAAGATCGAAGACTTTATAAGAGGGCATTGTGTCATCTTCATAGATTTCGCCTTCTTCCATATCTAAGTTAGATTCGTTTATTTCTGTGAGTTCGATTTGGTAATGAATTGTATCTCCCACATAAACATCAGTTTCCAAAACTGTTTCTTTTGCTTTTGCAAACAGAGAAGTGGATAAAACTAAAACGCAGACAATGTACTTAGCCATTTCGTTTCATCTTGAATAATGGTAAAATTTGATTTGAAAGTTTTGCGTTTGGATTGATTTGCACAAGGTTTATGCCAAAGAAAGACTTAGCAGCTTTTAAATCTTTGGAATATGTTGTTCCTTTTTTGCGAAAATTGACTTGTTCTTGAGAAATTTCTCGAAACATTCGTAGCCAAAATGGGGGATTTAATATATCTAATTCATCTTGAATCCAAATTCCAATCGGTTCCCATATTTTATGGATTTTGTTGGTGGTTAAGTAGTTTCCGAATTCTATGAAATCTGATATCCAATAAGATACTGCAAATTTCGGATAAAGTCTGAATGCAAATTGGTAGGCGTCTGAATAGTTGGTAGTGCCACCTGGAGTTTGTTTTGTGACGTTTGTAAATGTCGAAAAAACATCCGATTCTGTCCTTAACCATTTCCCTGGTGATAAACTTGTGCCCGAAAATGTAATGAGTAAAATTCGGTTTCCCATTTTGATATGAAATAAAGATAAAAACAGGGCAATTTGGAATGCTGTATCTTTTTTGGAATCGTTCATTGACTCACTTCTATCATAAAAAATGATAATAGAGGCATCACGTTCTTCATAAAATTCTTTTGTATAAAGTTCGCCAGTCCTTGATGTTACATTCCAGTCAATATAACGTATATCATCCCCAAAGTGATAGTTTCTGACTTCTTTAAAATCGAGTCCCCTCCCCCGTTCTCTCATTGCCAAGAATCCCTGCCTAGAAGAGGAAAACTTCTTTTTCGTTTCCCATTGTAAAACTTGGAGGAGTCGTTTTAGTTCTGGTGATAACATCTATGGAACTTCCGTAACAGATAGGATTCTTTTGATAATTGAATCTGTGCTGATATCCTCGCTAATTGCATCGATAGTTAAGTGGAGTCGGTGTTTTACAATTTCAGAGAAAAAACGTTGGATATCTTCGGGAATAACAAAATCTCTTCCTTCTAAGAGAGCATTTATCCTGCTTACTTTAAGCATGGCAAGACTTGCTCTTGGACTTACTCCATGTTGAATGAAATTTTTCAATTCATTGTCGCTTGTAGTTTGAGGTCTTGTATTTCTTGTAAGATTTACAATATAGTTCTGAAGTTTTGGTTCTACAAATACCTTGTTTGATATTTCAGAAATTTTTTGGATGTCTTTGGGACGTAAGATTTTTTTGGCTTTTTTCTTTGAAAAGTCCAAATTGCCATGTTGGTGCAAAATTGCGAGTTCATCATCAAAGGAGGGATAGGTGACGATTACTTTGAATAAAAAACGATCCAATTGTGCTTCTGGAAGCGGATAGGTTCCTTCTTGGTCAATAGGATTTTGAGTCGCGATTACAAAAAATGGAGGTTCGAGATCAAATGTTTCATCGGCAATCGACACTTGCCTTTCTTCCATACATTGAAGTAAAGCTGATTGTACCTTTGCAGGAGCCCTGTTGATTTCATCAGCTAACAATACATTAGTGAAAATTGGTCCTCTCCGTATTTCGAAAGATGAGGTTTTTGGGTTGAATATGTTTGTCCCAGTCAGATCTGCTGGTAGTAAATCTGGAGTGAATTGTACTCTAGAAAACTTAGCGTCAATGATGGATGCTAAGTTTTTAGCAACTAGTGTTTTTGCAAGCCCAGGCATTCCTTCTAAGAGTATATGACCGTTAGCAACTAGGCCAACAAATAGGGATTGGATTACGTTATCCATTCCGGAAATCGATTCGGATAGCTCCGACCGAAGTAGTTTTACTTGGTCGGATATTTCTGTAATTTGTTCTTTGTTTATTTGCATTGTGATGGAGTCATTTTTGGCATTGGTTTATCAATCATATAGTATTCTGTTTTGCCTCCAATGGTCCAACATCCCATCTTTCTACCTTGAGGTTCCACAGGTCCTTTCCCTAACTCTCTTCCATCTTCAGAATATTCGGTTGCATCTTCAGTGGATCGAATCACCATTCTTTTTTTTCCTGATGGATAAAAGTAAGTATAAGGAATGCTTGGTTTGTAATTCAGTTTTAAGTCTTGGGTTTCTTCGTCAATTTTCACAAGTGAAAAGAATAATTTCCCTTCACCAAGAATTTTTCCTGTATTGTCGTATACTTTAGCTGATTCTAACATACTTTCGTTTGCCATATTGCCTTGGTATCCAATCTGCCCATTTTTATAGTAGAACTTCCATTCGCCAGTTCTCGTGTGTTTTCTTGGTCCTGTTCCAAAAATTTTTCCGTCAGCATAGTATTCTTTCCAAATCCCTGTTCTTTCGTACTTAATGTCTAGGTTTTCGGAATTTTCTTTTTTAGAATATGATCCTTCAGCTAAAACGTTTCCTTTAGGTCCAAACATTTTCCACAAGCCGGAACGTACATCGGACACATAAGATCCTTGCGATTCAATGGCTCCGTCTTTAAAATAATTAATTTCTTGTCCGTTCTTTAGTCCGTTATTATAGGAAACTTTTGTTTTGATTCCATTTCCATCAGCTCCAACAAAATAGTAAGTCCATTCACCATCTTCTTCGTTGTCTTTGAATGAGCCCTTTTCTACCCACTCACCTTTGTTATTCTTTCGGTAGTAGGGTCCATTTTTTTTATCATCTACATAGGTGGTTTCCGAGGTTATGTTTCCTAGTTTATCGAAAGTTTTTGCTATTCCTTCTTTTTTCCCATCAATCCATGGAGTTTCCGCCAAGAATTTTTGCGGACTCTCTGGATCAGGTTTTTTCCAAATTCCCGTTTTTTTACCATCCACATATTCACCAACTTGATCCAAGGTAGATTTGTATTTTGGACTTTCTGCTGTGGAACCTGGTTGTTCGAATTGAATGTATTCTTCCCATGCTCCTTGTTTTGGTAATGATTTGATTTTAGCTGGAGCAAATTTTGAAACTTGGTCTTCTGTACATCGGGCACCACCGCATTCTGCTTTCACTTCTCCAATAGCACGAATTCCGCCAGAGTTTTTGAAACGTTCTGTTCTAACCCACTTGCCTTTGTTAAGTTTAAGTTCAAATTCTTGGTCGCCTGACCCGTCTTTTATGGAGGCACCAGAACATTGGATGGCCAGTGAGGTGATGATTAAGTAAAGAATTTTTGGTTTCATGTTTCTATCCTATCGAAGAGATGTGCGCGTTTCAATTTATTTACCGATAGCAATTCATTCGCAATCGCTATTTTACCGCCGGTCAACTTATCAGAGAAAAAACGTGGGGGCAGAATATGAAAGGCACCCTCCCCCTTTACATATAAAATTTCTCCATCGAGAGAAGTAAGTTCACATTCCAAAATTACTTTGCGTTTTGCTTTTTTGATTGGCCAAGCACGGATGAGTAATTCCTTTTCGACCGGAGTTGCTTTGTGAAATTTAAAACTCATTGTATCAGTCATCACTATATAACCCAAATGAAAACACAATCCACCCATTGCTTCATCTAAAACCGTTGATAAAATTCCGCCGTGTACAAAACCAGGGGCGCCGTTATACATTTTTTTAAAACTATAGGTAAAGTTTACTTCGCCAGTTTCATCATGAAAGGTGAAGTCTGCGACAAGACCTAATGGATTTTCTTTTCCACATCCAAAACATGTGTCATGATGGATTTCATAGCCATGTTTAGAAGGATTTTCTATAGGTTGGTTCATTCATTGTCCTTAATTGTTTCATTTTCTAAAAATTCTAAGATTGCAGAGGATACTTCTTTTGGGGAATCCATATGTAAATGATGTCCCCCAGGTAAGATCACTTCTTTTAAATTTTTTACAGCTTCTTTTCTGTTTTTGTATTTTTCGGCGATTGGAAATCCTGATTTATCACCTAAGATAAGTAAGGTTGGACACTCAATGCGGTTGCAAAATGATTCAATTTGTTCTTCAGTGTATCGGAAAAAGGAATTGTAGTGAAGTCTTAAGTCTCTTCTTGGTTTGAAGCCTTTCGGAGTTTTTTCAATTCCCCGTTCCATTAGGATGGCAGCAGATTCAATTTTCATATCTCCTGCTCGCATACGAACTCCTACTGCAGATTCCATATCAGGAAAGAATGTTTCTTTTTTGCTTCTTGGGTGGAGAATTTGTTTGATTGCTTCTGTAAGGATATCTGGGGCAGAATCAGATAAATTTGTTAAGGGACCAAGTGATTCAATGAGAACAAGTTTTTTGATTTTTAAAAGATTGGTCCCAGCAACTAACGTGGAAACAGCGGCTCCCATTGAATGAGCCATAAGTATAAAATCTTCTAAGCCTAATGCTTGGGCTATTGACACAACTTCAAGTGCATATTCGGAAAAGTAGTAAACTGTATTTTCTGGTTTGTGGCTCGATTTTCCGTGGCCAGGAAAATCGATAGAAATAAAACGATAATCTTTAAGGTATTCTGCTAGTGGTGCAAAACTATTGGCATTGTCTAACCAACCATGAAAGGCAAGAATCGGTGTTCCCTGTGGATTCCCCCACTCCACTCCTTCAATCGAGTGAAATTTTGTGCGAATCGAAATCGGTAACATATACCTAAGCCTTTTCGATTCAGTACCATTGTAAACATTTATCTTATAGATTTAGGCTTGATTCTTTTTGACTTTTTTATTGAAATTTGTTCATGAGTCGTTTTCTTTTGATTGCCATTTTCATCTTTGTTGGGTCGCTACTATTGCCGGAGACCAAACCAAAAATTATTTGTGATAGTCTATCGGACTGTGAAAAAAAATCCGATGACACTCAAATCCACCGAAAAAAAATCACATTTTTATCCAACGGTATTACTCAGTATTCCCATGGGGCTGCTACTCAGAATTTATTACCATTGTATCTGAAGAGAGCGAGGGCAACAATTTTGGAAGCAAATGGTGACACGGGTTATCAAGGCGAAGTTGTCCTAAAAGTTAGCCATAAACCTGAATACAAACAATCGCAATTGCTTAAAGCAGAAGAAGACCTACGTTTTATTGAATTGAATCAAACTTCTTTATCGAAGAAAGAACTCAGTGAATTTTTAGAATTGAAAGCTTTGTTAGGTCAGTCCAAGTGATGCGATTCTCTTCTCTTTTGATCTTATTATTTTTTGCCTGTTCTCAACTCTCTCGAGAGGATCAATTTCGAGAGGAGTGTGAAAAAACAAGAAACAGAAGTTATACCTTTCTCTTGCCAATTTTAGAAAGACATACTACAGACGGAAATACCGAACTCAATCGAACCGTATGGATTGGAAATACTGAGTTAGCTTATAAAAAATGTGTTTCCGAATCTGAAAAAAATTATTATAACTTAAGGTCTAACTGAAAGTTCATCCATCTCTTCTTGGATGAGCCTTGAACCTGCTCGGAATGTTAAATAACTCCAGACCCAACTGAGTAAAGTGCTGACTTTATTTTTAAATCCAACTTGGTAAACGAGATGGACGAATAACCAGCCGAGCCATCCTAAAATTCCTTTTAAGCGAAATTTTCCGAATTCTGCAACAGCATCGGTTCTTCCAATGGTAGCCATATTTCCTTTATCAAAATAATGGAATGGAGAGATTGATTTTTTCTTTTCAGTTAAATCAATATTTTTCGCAATATACCTTCCTTGTTGCATGGCAACTGGTGAAACTCCTGGAAGGGGTCTCTCAAGTCCTTTGCTATAGTTAGCTGCATCTCCTATTACAAATACCTCAGGATACTCAATTGTTCGGCAATATTCATCTACTATAATTCTATTCGCCTTGTCTTTGTTAAGTGGTAATTGTTTTGCCAGTTCTGATCCTTCTACTCCGGCAGCCCAAATTACAGTTTTCGATTCAATGGTTCTATCTTTTAGAACCACACCTGTGTCTGTGATGTCCAATACGGGGGAATTCGTTAGAACTTCAACCCCCCTACTTTCCAATTTTTCTTTTGTAAAAGTACTGGATTTTTCACTAAATGCAGTTAACAGTCTGGGACCGGCTTCAATTAGTGTGACTTTAGTCATCCCAGAATCGATATTTCTAAAATCTTTTCTAATTATATTATGGGAAAGTTCAGCAATCGAGCCAGCAAGTTCAACTCCTGTCGGACCACCTCCAATAATAACATAGTGCATAAAACTTTTTGCTTTTTCGTAGTTACCAATTAACTCTGCTTGTTCGAAAGATAGTAGTATTCTTCTTCTAATTGCTAAAGCATCTTTTAGATTTTTTAGACCTAGTGTTTTTTCTTTCCAACTATGATTTCCAAAATAACTAGTTCTAGCTCCTGTAGCTAGAACTAAGTAGTCATATGATTCCGAATTGTTTTGGAATTTCACTTCTCTGGCTTTGAAATCAATTTCAGTTACGTCACCAAGTAGAATTTTCACATTTTTGTATTTCGTGGTTATGGATCTCGATGGAATTGCAATATCTGCTGGCGATAGTACTGCGGTTGCAACTTGGTATAAAAGTGGTTGGAAAAGATGGTGGTTTTTTTTATCAACAACAGTGATGTCGAAAACTTTATGGTTTGCGAGAGATTTGATTACTTGTAGCCCACCAAATCCCGCTCCAATGATTAAAATCTTTTTCTTTATTTGAGACATTTCTCTTCTCCTAAAAAATTTAGAAAGCCAAGAGAACAATCTTCTACCAGATCTTGAACCATTTCAAATGCAGATTCATTTTTATAATATGGATCAGGAACAATAGGAGCACCTTGATCACTTCTAAATTGTCCAAACAGGAATATTTTTTCCTGAATTATTATATCATTAGTTAGACTGATTACATCCTGGAAGTTGATCTCATCCATGACTAACAAAAAGTCGAAATGAGTTAAATCCTTTTTGTTTAATTTTCGAGATTTGTGTGTTAAATGGATTCCCCTTTTTTCTGCTGTTTTTCTAGTTCTCGGATCTGGAAGATCTCCATCATGGTATCCTGAAGTGCCACATGAATCGATTTCAAATTGATTTTCTAAACCTTTGTTTTTTATTAAATTCTCAAATGCACCTTGGGCAGCGGGAGATCGGCAGATATTTCCTAAACAGATAAAAAGAACTTTTATTTTTTGTTTCATTTAATTGAGGTAATAGATATATTTTTTCCCATATTCTTTTAACCATTTTTCAGCTTGTTTGTATGTAGGATTCTTTGATTTAACAATTTCCCAAAACTTCGATGAATGGTTATGTTCTATTGTATGAGCTATTTCATGTAAAACTATATATTCGATAATATGATCTGGGCAATGAACTAAACTTAGATTTAAAGAAATTTCATTTTTGGAATTACAACTTCCCCATAGGGATCTCATTGTTTTGATTGATACTTTTGTGACTTTTGTATTTAAGCTCTCTGAAATGGACGCAATCATTGGTTCTAGTTTTTTCTGAAGTATTTCTTTTAAAATCAGTTTCCCTTTGCG
This sequence comes from Leptospira terpstrae serovar Hualin str. LT 11-33 = ATCC 700639, assembly GCF_000332495.1. NCBI lineage: Bacteria > Pseudomonadati > Spirochaetota > Leptospiria > Leptospirales > Leptospiraceae > Leptospira > Leptospira terpstrae. The sequence goes on from NZ_AOGW02000023.1 coordinate 142,741, forward strand.
TATTTGAGACTGCTCGCTTTTTGTGTATGGGAGTTCGAGAATTTTCCCAAGATATTTGTATTTTATTTTCTCAACTAAATGGATCGTTGTTTGATTTCCAAATATATGGGTATTTTCCCCCTCTATAAATTTCAGTTTTTTAGGTATATCCTTTGGGATCTGGAGGAGTTTTGACTGAATCCAATCTTTCTTTTCAGAAAGAAATTCATCTATTTGTTTTTTGGGAACTCGCGGTGGATGTTTTAATACTACTTTGCCATTTTGATAAACAACAAGAGAGATGTTTCTTCCCTTAGTAGTTTTTCGTTCGATTTCAAAATCTATCATTGTTTATTAGATTCTATTACTCTTCTGTTTTTTGGTCGTTTTTTTCTGGATTTTCTGATTTCGATGACCAATCTAATTTGTTTAGTGCTCCAATTTCGATTGAATAATCTTTGATATTGATATGTGATTTAAAACCGCTTACTAAATTAGAAGCTATGTCTTCCGCTGTTAGCCCACCTTGAGATGTGAACCTGCCTTCTGAAAAGAATCTACGGTGGTTGATTCTAAGGTAACTCAACCAACTAGAATTGATTTTGTATCCCACTTCCGCTTTTGAAGCCCAACCTAAGCCATAGTTTTCAGAAAAGAAATTAATCGACCTTTGTACATGGAAATCTCTTGTTTTGATTCTTCCGAAGGAAGGCATAAAATTTAGGTCTAAATAGAAATCCCCCGACGAATAACGATAGCCACCGCCGGCAAAGAATTCCCAAAGATCGTTGGAAAAACTAAGTCCAATTCCGATGGGTCCGTAGAATACTGGGGTTGATTCTATGAACTGGTTCACATCGTAAAATAGGTATTTGAAGTATGAATATCTAACGCCTGTTGATAAGAAAAATCCAGATCCATTGGACCAGTAATTAGGATTTGCATCTTGAAAATAATATCTTCCATACAATTCTGCTCTATTTTCGTAAACAGTAGATTTCCCTTTTCCATCTGCAAAGTTTCGGCTCCCTGAATAGATAGTTGCCGAATCTCTATAACTCCATTCTCGCGTTGCAATATTTGTCGTATTTTCAGTTGATACAGTTCCAAGGACAAAATCTTCATCTCTTGCCTGACCAGATTTTTGATTCCAGCCAGTTGTTTTTAAAGCACCATTTATTTCCCATCTATCTTTAGTATAAATTCCTTGGATTCCAAAGAGTGTAAATGTTCGTGGGAATGTGATTCTAGAGCCACCACGAATACCCGATAAATTTGGGTATTTGTTACCCGTTTCAAAGATGTATTCTCCACCTGCTTTTTCGGCTGTCGGGCCCCATATTATTTCCGCAGAGACTGAAGTTATGTTTAAGAATAAAAAAATCAGAGGTAATGTGGAAAATTTAGGCACCAACGTAGCTTCTATTTTACCCATTAGTTGTAAATTCCTAAATTAAAACTTAGGGAGATGTGAATTGAAGGATTTTAGAAACCTTGGCAGCGGACAGTTTTTTCTTAGGGGTGAAACCATTTCACCCCTAAGAGACATAATTAAATTGACAGTATGGACAGACTCAAGCAATCTTTGGGAAGGTTATGGCCAAAACAGATCCGACACTTACCGAAGAAGAAGCTGCCAAATTTGTTGGTTTGAACATGGATGAGTTCTCAGATAAGGCGTCAAGTTTGAAGATCCCTGGGTGGAAATCTGGAGAATTCAAACAATCCGTTTTACTTAAATATTTTGAACCAACTCGTTCCGATGGTTTTGATAGTCATGTCATCGCAGTATCAAATCAAAAAGGAGGGGAGGGGAAAACAACTATCAGTTTATATTTAGCAGAGGCTCTCGCCGAGAACCATAAGGTTCTTTTGATCGATTGGGATCCACAGGCAAACGCAACACAGCTTTTTTTGAAAGATGATGTACCTTCGGTGATGGATTATTTGGGTTACCGCGGGAAAAAAGCAAAGAACATTGAGCCGGCAATCAAGACGATTGGCGAAAATTTTGATTTACTCCCCTCTACTTTGGAACTCGCAAACTTAACTACACCTTATGAGCGAGATGATTTTGAATTACTTAATGAAGCAATCCTTCCTTTGCGTTCACGTTACGAATATATTATCATCGATTGCCCTCCTTCACTTGGGCTTATATTAGAGAATGCTTTGATTTGTGCTGATTACATTCTAGTTCCAATTCAAACTAGAGCTTTTAGTTTGCAAGGGATCAGAGATCTTTATGAAACCTTTCAGAAAATACAAAGAAAGGCGAACCAAAGATTAAAGTTATTAGGCGCAGTTCTAAACCAATATGAAGGCCAAAAGGCACTTGCTGGTTTGGCTGAAGGGGTAAAAAAATATTTCCCCGTATTTGAAACAGTCATTCAACGTCGAGAAGCAATACCGCAGGCCCAAGCTAAGATGTCTTTTTTGGCCAAAATTGACTTAACAACAATGAAAAATTTTAGAGATCTTGCAGTAGAGGTTAAAAGTAAAATCGATGTCCAAAAAAACTGAATTCCAAGCTTTAGATTTAATCTCCGCATACTCCGAGAAGAAAAAGAACCCTTCGCATTTGGAGCTTAGTCAAATTTTTCCGAATCCAACTCAGCCACGTTTAATTGGTCGTGATGATACAACGGATTTGGTTCCGTCGATGGAAAGGTTAGGGCTCATTGAACCAATTTTAGTTAGAAAAGATAAAGGTAAGTATTTAATTGTCGCCGGGGAACGTCGTTACCGTGCTGCGATTAAGTTGGGATGGAAAGAAATTCCCGCTATTGTAACGGACGCCAATGAAGATGTTTGTTACGAGATGTCCCTTGCGGAAAATGAGAAACGCAAGAACCTGAATCCTTGGGAAGTAGGTAAAGCGATCCAATTTCTCCGCAAAGAAAAAAGAAAAACTGCAGAGGAAGTATCCGAATTGTTGGGTTACAGCGGAAGGTATGTAAAACAACTTAGTAGTATAGCTAGGTTGGATCAGAGATCGGTTATGGAATTGATGATTAGCGGGAAACCGCTTTCAGTAAAGAACCTAGAAGAATTACTAAAACGTAAAGAAAACAGAGGGGGTGAAATCATTTCACCCCGTGTAGCACCTGGTTCAGGCCGTATTAGTATCAATTTGGGTAAACTAAGTGGAAAGGTCAGAGATAACTTTTTAAAAGAACTGAGCTTACTCAAAAAGAAATACGGAATTAACGAATAGAGGAAAAATGAAGTCAATTTTAAAACTTAAGACGATTGAGGATATCGACAGAGAGTTATCAATCATTATAGCTTGTGAAAAAAAACAAAAAGCAGACATTAGTTTAAGCCAAGTTTACGATTTTCTCGCCGAATCTATTGAATTATCAATCCAGAGAATTGGATCTACGAATAAAAGAAACACTATCAATAAATTATTGGGTAAATATAAATATGCAAAGCTTCTTTCGAAAGGAAATTACACCAAAGCCAATCAGATTCCTGGGTTTCCACCAAAAGATTTAGGTGATGCGGACTCAGCACTCCTAAGATTAAAAACATCTTTGACAGCATTTAGATTACACTCTGGTCCATTTGCTGAACATTCCGTATTTGGCGAGTTGGATAAAAAACAATGGGAAAGGATTCATGCAATACTCGCTGTTTTTTTGTTTGGTTATATACAGTTATATGGCGATGAAAAGTTAAGGTTTGCGAAAGAGAGAGAACAAAGGAAAGAAAAATCCTTTACTGAAAAAAAACATAATCATCCACAAAAGAAAAAAGATGATCGGGATATAAAACCGAGTGGTCATAACAGCCGCAAATGGAAAAACAAAAAAAAACCGCACCACAAAGGTAATAAAAACCAAGGTGGCGGCCCTAGATGAAAGTTTGTCTAGTGGCTGGAAGTCACAGAAAAAACTCCCAATCTTTAAAAGTCGGCAAGTTTCTTGCAAAAACACTAGAAGCAAAAGGGATCGAAACTTTACTTTTAGATTTAGGTGGAAGTCCGCTACCTCTTTGGGAACCTACAATGTGGGAGAAAGATTCTGAAATTAAAAAATTTTGGTTAGAATACAGTGCTGGATTTTCAAGTGCTGATGCATATGTATTCCTTTCGCCAGAGTATGCTGGTATGGCTAGTCCAGCTTTAAAGAATTTTTTTCTTTATCTAACTGGTGGAGATATATCTCACAAACCAGGTCTTATCATTACTGTCTCTAGCGGAATGGGTGGCAGTTACCCAAATGCAGAACTTAGAATGTCCAGTTATAAAAACACCCGAATTGTTTATATCCCCGACCATGTGATTGTTCGTCATGTTGAATCCATATTGAATTCGGAACTTCCCGAAGGAAAGGACGACGAATACATTAGGGCTAGACTCAATTATACACTCAATGTACTAGTTGAGTATGCAAAAGCTCTTAACGCAGTTCGCCAGAGTGGCGTAATCGATATAAAGACTTACCCTTTTGGATTATAATAGCAATAAGAATCGGAATTCCAACATTCAAAATTAAAGTTACTAAATAACCTAAAAATGGTCCTCCAAAAAAATAAGGGTCTACACTATGCATCAAATGGATGACAAAAGGATGTAAAAGGAAAATGAAAAGGCTATTGTTTCCTATGTAACTGATCCAATGGATTGTTGTTTGACCAAAATTTGGTATTACTTCCCAAATAACAAAAAAGAAGAATATTGGATACACTAGGTGGTGGTTTTTGAAATCTAAATAATAAACTGCACTGAATAGGACGATTAAGAATAGTAAAATCAAAGATAGGGAACCGAAGAGTAGTGATACTTTCACTTTTGGTTTGTTTTTTTCTTCATTGGAGAGTCCAATTTGAATTCCTAGTATAAAGAAAAATAAATAATTTAGAACAGAAATGGAATGGTATTCATCTGGCAGTATTGAATCAAAATATCCTAAGTTAGAAGCTAAATTAATTATGAATGATAAAAATAGAATTGGTTTGATAAATGTCTTGCTTATGAGAAATTTTTCAAACAAGTAAAAGAAAACATAGAATTGTACTAATAGTGGGACAAAATAGAAAGGTGCAAAAACTTTTCCTAAACAATAAAACTGTATAAATTCCCATACATGGTAATTGTTATATTTTAGCAGATAACCAATCATTGACGCAAAAGTATAAGGCAGAAGAAGGTTCTTTATTTTTGAAATCCAGTATCCTTCTTTTTTTCGAAGGAATATAGCGGATGTTAGTATAAATAGAGGAACTGAGAAGCGAGATAAATTGGAAAAAAACAGAGTTGTATGGATTACTAATTTGTCTGCTGGATGAAAGAACTGAAAGTACGAGTGGATATGGATTAATACAATTCCCACCATGGCAAATCCTCGCAGGATATCGAATCGATTCTCTCTTTTGCCGGTAACTGCTAATGGATGCGGAAGAGAGTAGGGGATTTGGAAAACCCAAAGATACAAGGCCCCAAGCCCTGCTAGTATGATCCCTAGTAATTCCCATTCCATAAATGCTATCTCCTTTACGGCATTTTCTTTTCAGATTTCCTGGGGGAAAGGAAAATGAATTCAGATTTTAGGCAAAATAGCCAAAAATAGATACAGGAGCCACGAATCAATGAGCAAACTCAACATTCCGCCAAATCAGAGGATCTTCAAAGAAGGGGAACTGAATAATGCGATGTATATCATCCTCCAAGGGAACGTTGAGATTTTTTTTACAGTGAACAATAGCCAAACTCGATTGGCATTGATGAAACCTGGAGATTTTTTTGGGGAGATGGCACTATTTAGTTCTAACCCAAGAAGTGCCACTGCAAGAACGATTACAAATTGTGAAGTTGCCGTCATTGAAAGTAAACAACAGCTGGAAAACTTTCTAGTTAAGAATCCAAAGTTTGCAGCAAAGATGGTTTCGATTATGGCAGATCGATTGGCTCGTACGAATGAACTATTAATTAGTAGTATGGAAAAATCAGTAGCTAAGAAAATTGAATTTAGTACAGATGTGGGAAAAGAACACCAAATTGGAATTAGTGATGTACAAGATGTGGAATGACTATCCGTAAATTGTGGGTAAGTTTTTTTTGATCAAGGTAATTTCTAAGATGGGAGCATAACTGAGTAGATTTTTAATTGTAACTGCCTGACCTTCCGCTTTCAAAAACTCTGTTAGGATTTCGAGTGTTTCTTCCGGTGGAAGATTGGAAATGCTTGGATATTCGGGATGACCTACTAAGTTGAATGTTTCTGCTAGTTTTGGATCTTCTAATTGTTGGTCATCAAGGTTCAGTAATTCTTTCCAGTTCATAATTAAATTAATAGAGTTTGGTATTCTTCTCTATGTTCCTCGAATTGAAGTTTAAACCTTTCTTGTATTTCGCGAAATTCCTTTTCTGACGTAATTTCAAAATATTCCAATACTTCCGGTTCCACAGTGAAATAATTTCCTTTTCCGCGACCAATATTAGCCAAAATATCTGAAAGATAAATGATTTGGCAAAGGATGTTATTTCTGGTTTTGCACTGCCAAGGTTTATGATGGAAACGAATGACATCGAGAATCTCCTCAGGGAAATTCCATTTTTCTGCCATCAGGTATCCGATTTCTGAATGAGTAGTTCCTAAAGTATATTCTTCCACCCATTCAGAAATCTCATTATTGTCATCACTTCTAAGAACGCGGATCTGATTTACTTGGCTTAGATCTAAAGAAAGAAGCACCATTCTTCCTAAATCATGGAGTAGGGCAGATATGATCGCAGGTTCTAATAACTTTAAATGTTTTTTTCGGTCTTCGATCAGGAACCGAGCATACATGGATGTTTTGAAGGAATGAGTCCAAACTAAAACTTGTTTCGCATAACGAGAGTTAAGAACTTTTTTTGCACCTAGTGTCAAAAAAATGGACTCGAGGTTTTTTAAGCCAATTCGTTTTACACCATCAAGTACGGAAATTATTGGAATATGTGCACCAAATAAAGGTGAGTTTGCTATTTTTAAGATTTCTGCTGTTATGGCTGGGTCTTTTTCAACTTGCGAGGAAATTTCATGCCAATCTACATCTTTTTTCTTAGCGATTAAAATTAGCTTTTGGATTTGCGGAGGTAACGGAGGTAGACTACTGACTTCACGTAATAATAGGTTTTTAATATTCGATTGGTATTCTTTTGGGATTAGTTGTTTAGGAATTCTGATGACCACTTCTGTATAGTCTTCGGTTGTCATCAATTGAAAGAACTGATTAGAAATCCCTGAGTTTCTGAGTAATATATGGATCAGTACAATTCCAAGCCCGGAACTTTCTTCGTTATCAACTGATTCGCGATAGGCGTCATTGATGTTTTTGTATTTTGCTGAGGCTTGTACTCGTTTTAAAATTCTATTTTTTTCTTCCGGAAGGATTTTTGCATTATTTCTGACTTTAAACTCTATATAGTCTTCTTTAAAAATTGTGCTTAATGTTATCTTGAAATTTGAATGATCCAGTGATAAAAACACTCTTTTGCGGTTATGACCAAATTCATCCTTAAACATTGGGATTCCTCTAGCATAATCCTTTTCATCCCAGAGGTTTAGTCCTTGTTCTTGGAAAAAAACACGTTTGCCGTTAGCCTTACATCCGTTTACTAGTAGTTCACTGAGAATGGTAAAGAGGATTTCATGCAGAAATTCTAGGGAAATGCTTCGAACCACTCTTCCGATCCAAACGTCCAGTTCAGGGCAGTCGATTTCCGAAAAGTGGACATATTCTTTGGAAATCAGTTTTCCGGAAAGAAAGTCCTCCTGGAAGGTGATGAGTGGGGGAATCGACATGATAAACCTGTTTTGAACCTTGTTTCTCTTTTTGAAAACAGAAAATTTTATTTTGAAATTTGAGTCAGGATTCCGATAATGAAGACTATGGAACTCTCGAAAAAATCCCTTTTGATTACCCTTGTATTATTTGTAGCAGTTGCGTCTATTTCTGCCCAAGATACTAAACCGCAAGTTACCCCCGCTGATGTGAGCCAAGAGAATCACGATTCGAAAGAGGGACAAGATAAAGAGTTATTCGAATACTATTATAAAACTCGCCCAGAAAATTTACCACCTAATAAAGCTAAATTAGAGTATAACTTGATTAAGACGCTCAAAAAAGAAATAATGAGTCGCGACTATTCAAAAGAGTCTGCAGAAGCGATCAAAAAAATAGACGCAACCAACATTCAATTTGAAAGAGTATATCGAGAGAGTAAATGGCTTCGTGGTTTTATGACACAAAACACTCATTTAAATTATTCAGAATTCATGTACATAGTAAAACATGATAAATATATGTGTTTTGTTAGTTTTGATGTTAATCCTGAGACTTATTTACAACAATCTCGTCAGTCTCATTTAGTTTTTGCTGCGAAGGATAAGTTCGAGATAATAATCCCCAAACCCTAAAGATTATTGTAAGACCAACTAATACAAGTAAATAGATAAAGCCATATTGAAAGTATTTTTCTAAGTTTTCCAAAAGGGGGAGTGGTTCTTCATTCCCCTTGATTCGCGAAATAGCTGTTTGTTTCCCAAAAATTCCAATTTCCCTCTTATACACCTCAATGGTATCACCTAACCGCAGTCTTTTGTAAATGGAATAGGGAATCCTTTCTGTAATTTCATAGAGAGATCCATTGCTGAGCCCAAAACTATAGTGGCATTGGTAAGCAATGGGAAATTGATTTTTGACACGGGAAAGTTCCTGTACAATGGCAAAACTTCGGTTTTTTTCCTCGTTTAAGGTAGCTGTTTCTGACTTGAGGTAGTTATTTTCGAAATGAACAAGAGAATAGAATAGGGATATGACAAGAAAGGATACGAAAACCGAATTGGCGATCCAAACGGGAATTCGGGGAGACATCTAGGACTTAGATGGCTCCTCAAAAGACTTTAAAGCTTCTTCGCGATCACTATAGAATTGAAAAGCATTCGAAAGACCAAGCAAATGAAAGACCTGTAAGATGGAACTAGTCACTCCCACGAGAGCCATTTCTTTATTTCTTTTTTGTAAGTTCATTTTAACATCCAAAATCATTCGAATGCCAAGACTTGAGATGTATCGAAGTTCTGAAAAATCCAAAATGAGATGTTTTCTATCGGCTCCGACCATTTCATCTAAGATCGTTTGAGTGATACGATCGAGTGGCCCGGATTCCATACGACCTTTGATTTGGACGATGACGGTTCCATTGATGCGTTTTTGCTCTATTTCGTATGGTAAGTCTTGCATGGATTCCCCTCTCTTTAGCGGAACAATTACAAATAATTTCTCAGGCGATAACCGAATCGTCGCCTTTGCGTAAGGTGGAAAGGGATAGTGTCTCTCTGTAAGAGAGTCAACCGCTAGTCCACCATTCATTTCGGAAATAACTTCCACTTGATCTAAAGCCCTAAAATCTGCCAAGGAAAACTCTGTTTCTCGAGACTTCACTCGTATTTCTCGAGAATAAACATGGAAAAAAGGCTCATGTTTTGAAAATGGCTGGAATTTCTTTGGAAAACAGGAACTGATCCATCCAGTTGATCCTGCACCGGTATAGACAAGTAGTCCCGAACATTTTTGTTCTTCTTTGTTGCCTTGGTAGGAAATCCAAAACCTTGAAGTGAGATCAGGGCTGTTGTTTCGAATCGAAAGTTCGCAAATAGCAGGGACAGTTCTTAGTTTTGTCCCATTTGGATAATGAATTTCCGTATCGAGTAGGGACCATGACTCTAGTTTTGTTTGAGAGAAGTTATTTTTAACTGCTTTTTTTAATTCTTCCGCAGTAAACCCAAGGAGAGCGCCCACTGAGGAGTTTGGATCGGAATTACATCCAATTAAGTGAGTATTTCCTGCCAAATGGGCTACATAAGTAAAATGATTATCTCCACCATGAGCCACAATTAAGTCATACCTGGTTCCACCTTCCGGATCAAAATTTTCCCGAAAAACAAAGTCGGCATTTGGAAATACTTGTGATTTTAGAAACTCACGGGACTGTAATTGTCTTTCATGCGATTCCAATGTCCTTTCAAAGACTTCAGGATTGTGACGTGCGACTTCCTTATAGGCTTGAATGGAACCGTAAGTTTCCAAATCTAATTCGTATTTGGTACGTTTGAAGACCACTACGACCTGTTTATACTTGGTTGAAGCCATGAGTTTTGGAAGAAATTCCTATTTTCCTTAGGGAAATAAAGGTTTTTTTACAAAAACTTCGTTTTTCTTAGGAAATTTGCAGAAAAATTGTATCCAAAATCAATTTAATCTTGTACCAAATCATGTAGTTTTATAAATAATGTGTAACCGTTAAATGGTTTAGAGGAAAATCAAAGTATGGCAACAACTCCTACCCCAATGAAGAAGTCCGAAATGCTCAGCGAACTCGCTGAAATAACTGGTATGACCAAAAAGAACGTAGCAGCGTTCTTAGACTCCTTTGTTGATCTCGCTTATAAAGAAACCAAGAAAAACGGTGCTTTCATCATTCCAGGTTTAGGAAAACTTGTTAAACGCAATCGTCCAAAACGTAAAGGAAGAAACCCAGCAACCGGTGAAGCGATTGTAATTCCTGCTAAAACTGTTGTTAAATTCACACTTTCTAAAACTTGCAAAGATGCAGTTGTGCCTCCTAAAAAATAATTTAGTTTGTGAACCCAGGAGGATGTCCCCCTGGGCATTTTATGGATAAAAAACCTTATCCGTTTTTACCTTTTGAAGATTCTCTCGTAGGAGAGAAAATTCTTCTCGTTTGGCAGCAAAGCCATCACTCAGTGAAAAATCTCAAAGATCATCTTTTAAAAGCATTAGAGATCACTGAAGACCAGATCGTATTTACTCCTAATGCCATTAAACAAAAGTTAATGGTTTCCTATCCAACCGAAATTCGTTCTTTCATTGATAAGGGAGAACTATCGAATATCACCAATTTGTTGTTACAGATTGCGAAAGGTAAATCAGAGTCATATCCTATTCCAGCACTTGACATAACATTAGAACTCATCGAATGGATTTTAACAGGGTTTGATTTGGACGATGTTCTTGTAGAAACCTTATCTGCATTATTCGATACATCCTTAACGAATGAATTCATTGATCATGTAAGAGCAGAATACATCAAAGAATTTCGTGGTTGAAGAATTTTCAATTCCCAAGGTTATTTTGATTGTCAAATATTGAACTTGGTTCAAATTTTGGAACAAATAAGGACTTTGGTTACCAATATGCAAACTCGTACAATTTATAAATGGGGATCTCCCGATGTAGAAGAAAAACTACCGGAACATACATTGAAATTTTTGGAACAGCAGTTCCCTGTAGATAAAGAGTTTAAAGCATCCCTTCCTAAAGGAGAAATTCCACTCAATTCCTTAAAAAAATCAAAGATCACACAAACTACTATTACAAAACTCAAACAAATTGTTGGTAAAGATTATGTTTCGTTAGACGATGCAACGCGGGCTAGGCATTCCATTGGAAAGTTTTATACAGAAATTTATAAAGCAAGATTTGGTGAAGTGACTGACGTAGTTGATGTAGTTGTATCGCCGAAAAATGAACAGGAAGTCATAGAAATTATTTCATTAGCGAATGCTGGAAAAATCCCTGTGATTCCTTATGGAGCAGGTTCCACAGTGACCAAAGCTTTGCAAGCTCCAAAAGGTGGGATCTCCTTAGATTTATCTCGCCTGAGTCGTATCATTGAATTCAATGCTATAGATTCTACTGTGACAGTAGAGGCAGGTGTTTACGGTCCTGTTTTGGAAAAACATTTGAATGAACGTGGATACACTTGCGGCCACTTCCCCCAATCATTCGAATTTTCTACTGTTGGTGGTTGGATAGCTGCAAAAGGCGCCGGACAAGCCTCCACAGGTTATGGAAAGATAGAGGATATACTCCTTAGTCTAACAGCCATTACTCCCTCAGGGAAATTTGAATCAAAAGCTTATCCGGCTGCTTCCATTGGACCCGATTTATTCCGTTTGTTTCTTGGAACCGAAGGAAGTTTTGGAGTCATAACCAAAGCCACATTAAAAATTAGGAAGTATCATCCAGAAAATTCAGCAAAAGGTTCTTTTATATTTAAGAACTTTGAGAAGGCTGTGGAAACCATGCGAGATGTCATGCAAGCTGGATTTGGCAAACCACATTTCTTTCGTATCCAAGATCCGGAAGAAACGGACATTTCGTTCCATATGAGTGGCCTTCATGGTGGAAAAGAAGATTTGTTTTTACGATTCATTGGATACAAACCAATGGAAAGGTCCCTCATGCATATCATTGTAGATGGAGATCCGTCCTATTCTAAAGAAGTATTAAAAAAGATTAAAAAAATTGCCAAACGGAATGGTGGATTTTCGACAGGAGAATCTCCAGTAAATAAGTGGTTACACCAAAGGTACTCCAGTGCATACCTCCGTGATTATCTAATGGACGAAGGGATCAGAATTGATACTTTAGAGACGGCTGTTAGTTGGTCTAACCTTCATGAACTATGGGAAAAAACTCGTGCTTATATCAAAAGTCATGAAAACACATCATGTATGGTGCATATCTCTCATGCTTATGAAAATGGTGCCAATTTGTATTTTATTTTCTTAAGTCCTATGAACCAAAAGAATGAAGAGGCTAATTTTGTGAAATTTCACAAGGGAATCATTGATAGCATCCATAAACATGGAGGTTCCCTTTCTCACCACCATGGAGTTGGAAGGATGTTATCTCCTTGGATGGAAGGAGAAGTAGGGAAAGAAGGGCTTCGGATTTTATCATCTCTTAAGAAAACATTTGATCCTAAAGGAATCATGAATCCGGGCGGATTGTTAGGACTTAAATAATGGGCGTTTCTGAAAGGAAAAAACGAGAATTTGCACAAAGAGAAACGGATATTCTTCATTGTGCCATTGAACTCTTTAGAACCAAACATCCATCTCTAGTAAAGATGGATGATATTGCAAAACAATTAGAAATAGGTCGGGGGACGATTTATCTCCATTTCAAAAGTAAAGACGATTTGATGGCACGCATTCAATATGAGGATTATGTAAGACTTAGAGCTCGTTTGGAAAAGGCCTTTGATGAACAAACTGCTATAGAAATGTCAAGAAAGGCAATACGTGCCTACATTGATCATTGTTTAGGAGATCGTCATATGTACATTGTTGCTAAACAATGCGGTGTCAATTTAAACATTGATAATGTCTCTGATGATATGCGCAGACTTTTAACAGAGGAAAGAACAAACCGGCTAACACTTTTAGAAAAGATCTATAAACAAGCAAAACTAGAAAATCTAATCAATTCCAGAGGGACTTATCCAAACGTTGCAGTTGCTTGGGGAATGATTCGCGGTGCAGTGGAAGTCATTTTGGATGGGCACTTTCAAAATGAAATCAAAAGTGAAAAAGCCTATCTAGACACGATTGAACATGTATTATTCTATGGATTATTTTCTGGTGGTAACAAAGGAGAGACTTGATGAGAAAGATTAAAGTTATTCTAAATCCTGTATCAGGCGGAGGTCTTTCTGCAAAAGTTTGGAAAAAAGTAGAACCCGAGCTACAAAAAAGAGGAATTCCTTATGAATTTGAAGCTACCACTAAGGATAGAGCAGCGAGAGATATCGCAAAAGACGCCGTCAAACAAGGGTTCCATTGGATCATTGGAATCGGTGGTGATGGTACCTTTTCAAATGTTATCAATGGCCTTTTCGAAAATGGAAAACTAATCAATAAAAATGTTATTTTTAGTCCCATTCCTGCGGGTCGTGGAAATGACTTTATTAAAACCGTGAAAGTTCCCAAAAATCCTATCAAGGCATTAGAACAGATTTTGAACGGACAAGAAAGGATAATTGATTTAATTGCAGTTACTTACACAAAAGCAGACAAAACAAAAGGAAATTATCTCTGTTTGAACTTAGCTGACTTTGGAATGGGTGGAGAAGTAGTGTATAAAGTCAATCGTTCCAAACTTGCAACAATTTTAGGAGGGAAAGGAGTATTTCTTTTATATTCCTTTCTTGGTTTATTTACTTATACCAATAAAAAGATTACTCTGACTCTCTCAAAGTTTGAAAAAATTACAAATCAGTGTCGGTTAGTAGTCTGCGCTAACGGCGAATATGCGGGTGGTGGCATGTGGTTTGCACCCAAAGCAAAACTCGATGATGGTAAAATGGATTTTCTTGCAATTCAGAATGTCACTGTTTTGGAAACCCTTCGAAAATTTGGTAAATTGTATCAAGGAAAGTTATCAGATGATTCTAAAGTGATTTCCAAACAAATAACTGAATTAACTGCAGATTCAGAAGAAGATGTTTTTATCGATGTGGACGGCGAAAATATGGGCCAACTTCCTGCCCATTTTAAAGTACTACCGAAAGTCTTACCTATCAAATGTTAATAGAATGAAACAAATAACAAAATTAGAAAGTTCTAGATTAAAGCATCTCAAAAACGAATACGACATCGTCATCATTGGTGGCGGAATTACCGGTGCCAATGTACTTTGGGATGCAACCCTTCGCGGTTATAATTGCCTGCTTGTGGAAAAAAACGATTATGCTTCCGGTACAAGCCAAGCCACTTCAAAATTAATTCATGGGGGACTCAGATATCTTAAGAATTTTGAATTTGCACTGGTCCGTGAATCTTTATCGGAAAGAAGATACTTAGCAAAAATTTCTCCTCATGCGGTACGTCCCATGGGTTTTATCATTCCGATCCGATCATGGTTTCAAAGGATTCAGTTATTTTTAGGAATGGAATTGTACAATGCCCTATCCTTCGATCGAAACAAGGAAATTGATCCTGATGTACAACTTCCTAGATACCGATGGAATTCCCTTGCTGAAACGATTTATAAAGTAATTGGCCTTGGCAGAAAATTTTTAATAGGTAGTTTTCAATACTACGACTATGCCAATCCCAATCCGGAAAAACATACAACTGAATTTATTTTGTCTGCGAAAGAAAAGGGTGCCCATGCTTTTAATTATCTTTCCGTGACTACATTAAAAAAACAAAATAGCGGTGGTTATACGGTTGGTCTTACTGACTCCATTTCTGGAAAAAAAGTATTAGTTTCCACTAAAGTTGTTGTGAATTCCGCAGGTCCCTGGGCCGACGTGATTGAGACTATGACTGGTGTCACTGCAGAGAAAAAATTAGTACGTTCTAAAGGGATTCATGCGGTAGTACGCAATATTTGTGGAAATGAATGTGTTGTATTATCGAAAAGAGATGGATCTCATCTTTTTGTGATTCCCTGGAGAGGGAAAACCATTGTAGGGACTACAGATACAGCCTATGAAGATGCCCCCGATCTGTTTAAAGTCAAACAATCCGAAATTGTAGATTTATTAGATGAAGTGAATCATAGTTTTGGATTCGCAAAATTGACTCTAAAAGATGTGGATTATTACTATGGTGGCCTTCGTCCGTTAGTGGAAGATCCGGGAAGTACGGAAGGTACCTATTCTGCTTCCCGAAAATCAGAAATCTTTCATTATGAAAAAGAAGGTTTCCCTGGTTTCTTTTCTGCGTTAGGTGGAAAGTATACTACAAGCCGTGCCGTTGCAGAATCTTTAGTCAATGCAATTGATTTATTTTCTAAGGGGTCTGAGTCAAGTTGTGTCACAAAATTTACTCCACTTCTTGGCGGAAGATACCAAAATCTAAAAGAACTTACGACAGAATTAGAGTTCAAATTTCCAAAAACACCTGGATCAAAAATTGATACTTTATCGAAACGGTATGGAAGTGTGACATGGAAAATTCTGTCTTTAGAAGGAAGTGATACGTACCGCATTCCGAATGGAGAGATTTACTATGAAGAAGAAGTCGAATATTTGGTAACTCATGAAGATATCCTTCATCTAACGGATTTTTACTTTAGAAGGTCTGGGGTAGGTACTGTGGGAAACCTTGATCCTCAAGAAAGAACTCGGTTAGACAAAAAAATTGCAAAAGTACTCGGTTGGAATGCGGACCGACTCAAAGAAGAAATTAAGGCTGTGGATCAAAGATACAAGTGGTTTGTTGACTGATGGCAAGAATCACCATTGATATTCCTGAAAAACAAATTTATTCTACAGATCTAAGTGTAAGGATCTCGGATATTAACTTCGCTGGGCATTTGGCTCATGATGCGATTTTAACTTTAACTCATGAATGCCGGGCCCGTTTTTTTCACTTCCATGGTTGGACTGAAATCAATGTAGAAGGGAAGGGGATTGTAGTTTCTGATGTGGCCATAGTGTATAAATCTGAAGCTTTTTTCCCTGATGATTTAGAGATGCAGCTCTATGTGGACAATGTGTCCAAAAAATCTTTAGAGATGGTTTATGTGATTACACATAAAAATGGAGGAAAAGAAATTGCGAGAGCCAAAACTGCCATCGTATTCTTTGATTATGCGGAAAGAAAACCTTGTCCTATTCCTGAAGTTTTTTTAAAAGTTCTAGGACCAGTGGGATGACTTTTATTTGATTTTTTTTTGGATAGAGGAAACAATTTTACGTTCCTCTTCTTCATACTTTAATTTATGAATTCCGCCGATTGGGTTTCGTTTGACAGCTCTGTTCCATTGTGACGATTCTAATTCTTCCCAAATCGAAATCCCCCACCTACCATACTCATTCCGGATCCACTGTGTGAGTTGGATAAGTGTTTCCGCATTTTTGTCCTTTCTCTTTTCATAATGCAGGATGTATTGTAATAGTTCTTCGATTCCTTTTCGTTTTGTAACTGAAGTTTTGAAAATGGGCGGAAGCGACTGGTTGGGAAGGATATCTTTGATGAATTCCAAAGTAGATTGTAACATATAGTAACTAGAATTTGCCAACGATTCTTCATCACATTTGTTGATGATGAATGCTTCTGGTACTTCCATAATTCCAGACTTCATAAATTGAACTTGGTCACCACCCAGAGGTTGCATTACAAGAAAAGACAAGTCGGAGATTAGTGAAACAGAAATTTCGTTTTGGCCAATTCCTACTGTTTCCACAAATACATAATCAAAGATCCGTCTTAAAAATCGAATCACATGGTAAGTATAGGGATTCAGTCCTCCCAGTTCTAATTGGGATGGTTGGGATCGAAAATACAGTCTATTGTCTCGCCTTGGAAGTGTAACGCGAGTTCTATCTCCTAAGATGGAACCTCCACTTACATTAGAAGAAGGATCAATGGCTACGATTGCCATTTTTTTATCTGGAGCAAATTCTAAAAAAAGTCGGCATAATTCACCAAGTAACGAAGATTTGCCGGCACCAGGAGTTCCAGTAATGCCAATGGTAATTCCTTCTTTAAAATTTGGTTTTTGGTGTGATAGTTCCTGAAATAAAGACTCTCTGAATTCTAAATTCTTTTCGGTTTCAATTTTAGAAATGATTTTGGCAATCGGATATTTTTCACCTACCAGTGCATCAGAAACCAATTGGGATAATGATTCTTTAGTATCAATCAAGGGATGTTGCCATTATTTAGATATAAAATAGAGTAGTGTAAACTTCCATTGCAAATTTGGAATTTGAATTGCAATGGAAGTTAAAAAAACGGGTCTTCGTGATTAAACGAGAACTGGTTCTACGGTAATGATGTCGATGATTTTCTCCATAATCGACATTAGATCATAATCTTTTGGTGTAAAGATTTCACGAATACCCATAGCTCTTAGTTCCTCAAAATCGGATTCAGGAATGATTCCTCCAATCACAACAGGGATTTTTGCCTTGTAATGAGTGAGTTCATCAAACAATTGTTTCACGATTTCTTTGTGAGAACCAGAAAGAATAGAGAGTCCAATGACATTGGCATTTTCTTCCACGGCGGACTGTACTATCTCTTCCGGAGAAAGGCGAATTCCTGAATAAATCACATCAAAACCACTATGTTTTGCAGAAACTGCAATCATCTCTGCTCCATTCGAATGGCCATCGAGACCTGGTTTTCCTACTACAATTTTTGGTCTATGTCCATTGGCTTTTGTAAAGGCTTCCACTTTTCCGCGAACAGTAGATACTTTATCATCTGACAAAAAGAGTTTTTGACCATCTACTCCAGTAGGTGGGTTGTATTCTCCATATACTTCACGAAGAGCATCGGCCCATTCTCCTGTGGTTACAAGAGCTTTTGCACAAGCAATCGAGAAAGGCATAAGGTTTTTCCCGTCTTTTGCTGCTTGTTTTAAATCAGCTAATGATTTTTTTGCAGCCTCTGCGTTACGACGTGTTTTTGCTTCTGCCAATACGTTTAATGTTTGTTCTGCGGATTTTGGATCTACTTTAAAAATTCCGCCATCGGAGTCTGTCATCAGAGGGGATTTAATTCCGTCGGTCCATTTGTTTTTACCAACAATCACAAGTTCATTGGAATTGATTTTTGAAAGTCTCTCAGTTTGTGATTTCACAAGTTGAGATTTCATGTATCCATTCTCAATCGCAACAAGGGCTCCGCCCATATCGACGATTTTTTGAATTTCAAGTTTGGCTTCTTCTTTCAAAGCTTTTACTTTTGATTCAATGACTTTAGAACCTTCGAAGATGTCTGGGTATTCGAGTAGGTCTGTTTCGTAGGCAAGGACTTGTTGTAATCGTAGTGACCATTGTTGGTCCCAAGGTCTTGGAAGAGATAGTGCTTCGTTCCAAGCAGGAAGTTGTAATGCACGGCATCTTGCATTTCTGGAAAGTGTCACACCAAGTGATTCGATTAGAATTCTCCATGCGTTGTTTTCCGGTTGTTCTTCTGTAAGGCCAAGGGAGTTTACTTGCACTCCATAACGGAACACTCTGTACTTTGCCGTTTTGACTCCGTAACGTTCTTTGGTAATTTCTTCCCACATTTCAGTGAATGCGCGCATTTTGCACATTTCTTCTACAAAACGAATCCCTGCGTTGACAAAGAAGGAAATCCTGCCGACACACTGTTCAAATTCATCCGCTGTAAAACAATTTCTTTCTTTGATGGCATCTAACACGGCAATGGCTGTTGCTAAAGCAAAGGAAAGTTCTTGTACGGGAGTGGCACCTGCTTCTTGTAAGTGGTAAGAACAAATGTTAGATGGATTCCATTTTGGAATCTTGTGCAAACTATACTCATACATATCCACGATGATTTTCATGGATTCCTTTGGAGGGTAAATGTAGGTTCCGCGTGCTAGATATTCTTTGATTAAATCATTTTGAGTGGTTCCATTGAGTTTCTCTAAAGGCACACCTCTTTCTTCTGCCAGCGCCACATATAGGGAAAGTAACCACATGGAAGTTCCATTGATGGTCATGGAGGTGTTCATCTCTTCAATCGGGATCTGGTCGAATAAAATACGAAAGTCTTCGAGAGAGTTGATAGGAACTCCCACCTTTCCGATTTCTGGGCGTGATACCTCGTGGTCGGAACTATAACCACACTGTGTTGGGAGATCAAATGCAATGGAAAGCCCTGTTTGGCCTTTAGAAAGGTTCTTTCTGTACAACTCATTGGAGGCTTTTGCATTGGTATGCCCTGCATAAGTCCTAAAAATCCATGGTTTGTCAGGTTTTCCCTGTCCATTCTCGTCCACGAGAAGGTAATCTTTTTTTTCGGCGGACATTCTTTGCCTCGTTTTATAAATTCTATGTATAATTGAAAATCTTCTGGAATATTTTCACCTAAAAATTTATACAGGACTAGGCAATTTGAGCCTTTTCCAAGATGCGCGACCCAAAACCTTTTTCACCACTTCCTTTCCTTTTTAGCATCTTACTCTTAAGTTTGGGCTTTGCACTGTTCTCTTATTTTAGACCTTTTCCTACAACGGAAACAGAATGGGAGTTTTTGGCTAATATCAAGGCTGCTACCGAAGAAGGGGGACTCGTTTCCGCCAGAGAACCTCTCGCGATCTGGTTTGTTGTCGCATGGAAGAAACTTTTTGGGATGAATTATATCCCTTCCTTTCTTGTGTTAGCTGGAATTTTTTACAGTCTTTTCTTACATCTTTTTATGTTGTTGCTAAAGCAAGAAGAGTGGAAACGAAACCATTACCTTTTGGTCTACTTGGCAGCCTTTTTGCCTTTTTCGTACGGTTTCCCCACTTCCTATTTTACAGAAACACTTTGCCTTGTATTTTTACTTTTAGTTTTTCTCACGTTTCGATTGGAAAAGATGACAGACCTTTTGGTTTTTCCTACTTTTACCGCTCTTGCCTTCTTTTCTAGTTTTATCATGTTCTATCTTGGGTTTACCTTCTTTGTCATCTTTACGGGAATTCGTGGATCTCGCAAAGCAGCCCAAAAAACATCAGTATTCTATAAAAAGAAAAATGTACCTTTTCTATTTTTACTTGGATACCTAGGATTTTTTATCCTCTCTCTCATTTACTTCTCTTATACAGATTTTTTTGGACGAAACTCCGTTGGATTTTTATTCAAAACTTGGTATTCTTCAGCACTTCTCATTCTATTCCCTCTTGTCGTTCTTGGAATTGGGCATGTCTTATTAAAAACAGAAAAAGAATTAAATACCATCACTGCTTCCATTATACTTGTACTTTGTATTGCAGGTTCTATTTATTTTGTTTTCAAAAACTTAAAATCAGCGGATAAAGAACCATGGGATCTACAATCCAAAAATCTTACCAAAGCATTTGGACAAGCTCTCATTTTAAAATCAGATCCTATTTATTTACCGAAGGAATTTTCCTTTGCTTTTTATTTTCAAACAGGTACTAAAACCAAATACATACGGGAAGACAAAGTTACCGATAAATCGTTTTTGTATGTGGATGGAATTTGGAACCAAGACATCCAATTGATACAGAAGTCAGGACTCTTCCGACGTAACTCTAGATCTTTTGCTATCGTACCTATTAGTGAAGATGATGTTCTCATCCAAAGAGCAACGGCTGAAAAAATTAAAAATGAGAAGAGTTTGCAGTTTATCGCTAAAAAAGTGGAAGATGCATGGCTTGGAACTGCCACAAAACATCCATTTGATGTTTATACAGCCGGATTACAGAAAAAATTTGGATATTTAACTTTTTATTAAATCAAAAGTTTTAAGAACTAAAATCTTTATAATAACGTTTGACTTTGTTTACGTATTTTTGTGTTTCTTCGTAAGGAGGAATGCCTTTATACCGTTTGACTGCCCCAGGTCCGGCATTGTAAGCTGCGATCGCTTTTTCAGGATCTTTGAACTCTTTCATAAGCCCTTTTAAAAACTTCACTCCACCACCGATATTATCTTCAGGATCAAAGGGATCAGTCACTCCTAAAGATTCCGCAGTTTCTGGCATCAGTTGCATAAGTCCCATAGCCCCTTTCGGTGATACGGCTTTGGGTTTAAAATCCGATTCTGCTTTGACCATGGCTTTAACCAAATTGGGATCCATCCCTTGGGATTTGGCAATGGATTCAATGGTTCCTAAGATATCATTTGGTTTAGTGTTTCTACCTGCCTGTGAGGAAGTAGGGAATTGCGATTTAGATTCTTCCGGGAAAGGGAGTGTGATGGAATCTACTGGGTTTGGATTCGAGGAAGAGGTTGGATTTCCGGATTGTTTTGTCTGGTTCCATTCTCTTTCCAAAACATCGGGAAAGGAAACGAGAGACTTGGGATTTTCCGAAAGTTTGGATAGGGACTCCATCCGATTCAACACAGAAGATACAGAAGGAATATCAGTCAATCTCACAACTTAAAGATCGACAAAGATGGGGAAAACTAAAGAAAAAAATATGTCTCATTAGCCCACTGAAGGGTTGATGGATTGTAGATCTCTGAGGGAGAGGGGTTTTACAAGGTAACCTTTTACATTTTTGAATTCTGCAGAACGGGCCTTGTCAGTGGGGTCAATGGAAGAGGTAAGGATATAGATGGGAAGTTTGGCATATTTGGGGTGTTTGCTTATGGCATTTAAAAATTCCCAGCCATCCATGACGGGCATATTCAAATCTAAAAATAACATATCGGGGTCCACACTTCCGTCTAGGAGCGCATGGAGAGCTTCCTCTCCATTTTGGAATCCATGAATTTCGTCCGCAAAAGAAAATTTCTCCATCAAAGTTTTGATGAGAAATGTTGTAATCACATCATCTTCAACTAGATAAATCATACTTAATTGTTTCATAAATTACGAATAGAGCCGAGCGTATTTTCTGGAAAAAGAAAAAGAAAGCAAGAAATAAACCATCTTTAAAGAGTATGGGGTGAAGTTAAAATTTCAGGCCTAAGGATTTCTTTTAATTTTTTTTCTTCTAAGAGACCAAGTTCAAGAACAATAGATTCCACCGATCGGTTCTCTAGAAGGGCTTTCTTTGCTACAAGGGTTGCATTTTCGTACCCAATGTACGGATTCAGGGCCGTGGCAAGACCTGCCGAATTTTTCACTCGAGATTCTAAAAGTTCCCGATTGGCCGTGATTCCATTGATACAATTAATCTCTAATGTTTTGCAACCGGCTGTTAGGTGTTCAATGCTTTTGAATAGACTATGAGCAATGATTGGTTCGAAAGCATTCAATTGGAGTTGTCCAGCTTCTGCAGCCATGGTGATAGTGATATCGTTACCAATCACTTCATAGGCAATTTGATTGACTACTTCTGGAATGATGGGATTTACTTTGCCTGGCATAATGGAAGAACCTGCCGCCTTTGCGGGAAGATTGATTTCGTTAAACCCACCTTGTGGCCCACTAGAAAGAAGTCTTAAGTCATTACATACCTTCGAAAGTTTAGTCGCAATCCGTTTGAGTACTCCTGATAACTGGACAAAGGCTCCGGTGTCTTGTGTGGCCTCGATTAAATTTGGTGCTGCGATTAGACTAAGGCCTGTATCATTGGATAAAATATCAGTGACAATTTGTGAATATCGAAAGTCAGTATTGATTCCCGTTCCAATGGCAGTGGCACCTAAATTGATTTCCCCAATGAGAGAGGTTGCTTCTTTTAACCTACTAATATCTTCACCTAACATTACTTCGTAGGTGGAAAATTCTTGTCCCAAAGTCATTGGAACCGCATCTTGTAATTGGGTTCTTCCAATTTTTAGGATATCTTTGAACTCTTCTGATTTTTTGCGAAAAGAGGTTTGGAGTTCCTCCATAGCCTTAAGTAATCCTTTGATAGCAAACACTGCTGCAACCTTGATGGAAGTGGGATAAACATCATTTGTACTTTGTGACATGTTGACGTCATTTAAAGGATGTAAATGTTCATATTCTCCTTTTCGAAATCCGTTCATTTCCAGAGCAATATTTGTGATTACTTCATTGGCATTCATGTTTGTAGAAGTACCTGCACCGCCTTGGATTACATCCACAACAAACTCGGAATGAAATTCTCCCGCAAGAATCCGATCGCAGGCATCGGTAATCATTTTTGTTTTTTCCTTTGAGAGTTGGCCCAGTTGCAAATTGGCTTTGGCTGCTGCCTTTTTAATATAGGCCAAGGCACTCACTAAGTTAGGATAGGTTCCGATCGTTTTTCTGGTAATGGGGTAGTTTTCTAAGGCTCGCAAGGTATGGATGCCCCAATAGGCAAGAGCGGGGAGATCTCGTTCCCCCAAAAGGTCGTGTTCTCTACGCGTGGATTCGTTCATAGTTTCCTAAATTCTCTTGGATAGGACGAAAGATACTCGACCAAATCCAATTGGGAAGAAGATTTATGTTGCCGATGTTTAAAATCAGATTTTTGCTCTTCCCTCTAATCTTTTTCAATTTCCTCTTTACGCTGGTAGCAAAGGAAAAACAGCCAACGGGAGTTTCTTGCAAACAAAAAGAAGAAACCGTGAAAACCATTTTCCAACTATTACCTGAATCGGAAAAATCTTGTCACGATATTGCCAAACTTGTGCTTACCGAAGAAGATGAGGAAGGCGAAAAATTGGACAAAGAGTATTCCGAACTTTTTTTGAAAGTATGCGAACTCAAACGGAAAAAACTTTCCTTAGAAGAAATACGTGAAAACCTTGGGATCGCAAAACAATGTGCCATTGCGGTAAACGTATCGAAAAAGAATTGATTCTTTGGGAGTTTGGTTTATCCTTCTCGCAAGTTTTATGCTAAAATACTATACAGTTCTTTTTATCTTCCTTGTCCCAATGGCTCTCCTCCCATGTGACCCTTTCCCTTCTAAAACATTAACACCTATCGACCATTCGTCGAAAGAGAAAAGTTTTAATGAGTTTAAAAACAAATTCCAGAAGATTCTGAAATCCAAAGACCGAAAAGCTTTGGAAGAGGTTATCGATAAGGACATTCATTTTTCTTTTGGTGGAGAAGCTGGGAAAAAGGATTTTTTAAAATCATTCCAACTAACAGAAAAACCATCTTCCTCTAACTTTTGGGAACTAATGGAAGAAGTTGTCAAATTAGGTTTTCGCCAGAACAAAGAAGGGCAAATGGTTGCCCCTTATTTCTTTGAAACCTTTCCAGGTGATTATGACCCCTTCACTCATTATTTGGTCATTGGAAAGAATGTGAATGTTAGAGAAGATGCTACCAAAGAATCAAAATCAATCGCACAGCTTAGTTACCAAATTGTGAGAGCAGAAGCAGATGATTTGGATGGCCGGCGACTCGAAAAAGAAAGCAATTGTAATTGGAAAAAGATTTGTACTCCACAAGGGAAACCTGGGTATGTTTGTGATCGGTTTTTACGTAGTCCTCTGGACTACAGAGCATTCTTTGAAAAAAAGAAAAACAATTGGGTTCTCACTATCTTTATTGTAGGCGATTGACCGCTGTTAATTAAAGATTTCCTATAGTTTTTTCTTGAAACACAAGTATGGATGATTTAGATTTGGTGAAACCATTATCCAAGGAAACATTTATGTTAAAAAAATTACTTTTTGTTGCTTTAGCGTTTTCGCTAACTAACTGCTTGATCTTAAATCCTGCAGGTGCAACGATCGATCGCGAAAAAGGTTCTGTTGTGGCTTCCCGAATCACAGATGCGGCGATCCAAACGGATCTAATCAATTCTACTGTTTTGGCAGGAAGAGCTAGTGTTTCAATTCTCAGTTTGCTTGCGGCAGATATTGCTAATATTGATTCTGCAAAGTACTATGTAAAAGCAGATGTGGATCAGTGTGTTTCTGAGATTCAAGGGTTCAAAGGTTTTTTACTCGGGTCTACAATCACTAATATCATTTCTTGCCAAGATTTGAAAACCGATGGTTATCTCACAGGAGACCCATTCCCAACTTTCTAATCTAAATTTTGTTATTCCCTGCCTCTTTTTTTCAGAGGTAGGGAACTCTCCCTCGATCTTCCGGGTCATATACGCCAAACAAACAAGGAAGGTTTTATGATCTCTCTCAAACGAGTTTTAAAAATTACAACAACGGTCGGTCTTGTATCGATTATGGCATTTGCTTTTGGAAATTGCCGTGGGCATAAAGATTTCGAAAAACGAATTGAATGGGTAGCTTCAAAACTTACATCCAAACTCGATTTGGATGATGCTCAAAAAGCTAAACTGGAAACCATCAAAGCGGAACTCATTGCCAAACACAAGGAAATGAAACCAAAACAGGAATCTTGGGCGAAAGAAATGGCTACCCAAATTCGGGCTGAAAAAATAGACACAAAGTTATTGGATAAAATGAGTATAGAAAGAGAAGCTCGCCACCAAGAGATGCGTAAGTTTTTTCAAACCAAACTTGTAGAATTCCATGCGGTTTTAAAACCAGAACAAAGGGAAAAATTTGCAGATCTAGTGGAACGTTTCGCAAGTCGCCACCAACCACCGGAAGAGTAAACAATGCCAGAGTTTGACTTCGAAACAGTAGTCAAAGAAACCAAATATTTGGTACTTAAAACGGTCGGTGACACTCTCATCGACCGTTTTGATGATGCTACAGAAGATGTAGTTCAGGAAGTATACTTTCGTGCTTTTAAATCTTTGGAGAAAGGTGGTTTTGATGGAAGGTCTAAAATTTCTACTTGGATCTACACCATAGCTCGTAACGAAGCATTACGTTTGAATGAAAAACGATTGCGAGAAGAAGAGAAAGCAAAAAGGTACTTAGTAAAAAACAAAGTCCAACTTTCGGGACAAAGGGAAGAGGCTAGATGGGAAAAAGAAGAATGGATCGAATCCATGCTTGACAGGATCCCTGAAGTGTATCGCCAAACCTTACGTCTCTATTTGTCTGGCAATACGATGGAAGAAATTGCGAAGGAATTAGAGATCCAACAGGGAACAGTGAAGTCACGTTTGTTTCGTACCAAAGAATGGATCCGCAAACACATACCAGGAGGGAAAAATGAATTCCAAGAATCCTAAAAAATGGGAACAACTATTGAATGATTCTGATTTTGAATTACGATTGGTAAGACAAACCAAAGCTAGAATCAGAACAGAGAAGACAAAACGAAAAATTTATGTCGCTTTAGCTACCTCTTGTTTAGCCTTTTCCCTATTATTTTTCAATGAGTGGATCATCGAACCAAGTGAACTATCAACTAATGTCCATTATCTGGTAGACGAACTAAGTTCAGAATCGATTGTGAGTCTGAGTATGGATTGACATTTATCAATGATAAAAGTCATGAAAGAGAACAGGAGGTTTTTTTAAAAAGAGTGTGATTTTGTTTTCCTTTGCGTCATAATTAAGTGAAGGGAAGTGAAAAATATGAACGCCTGCATCCTATACCTCAACAAAAAGCGAATTGAGATGATCAAGTTTGAATCAGACCAAATGCGATCTAAAACTTGGGAAAAACCAATGGAATCGGATGTTTGGGATTTTGAGGACATCACCAAAACCTTACAATCACCAAGCGAGGTGATTCTTGTTGGAGAGTCGGAACTGAATGCTCAGTACAGAAGATGGCTCGTAAATCATGATAGAAACTTAGCAAAAAAACTCATTGCTGTGATAGGCAATAACAATGACACCAATATCAACCAAGACTTAGTAAGTCACTTCAAAGAAAAATACTTTCGAGGAAGAGAATTTTCATTTTAGGCTAAGTGAGTATTTGTAGTTAATAACCAAACAGTAGTTTGTCTAGAGGAAAATCCGTAGGATACAAGAGTTATAGTAAATGATCGCAAGATTCACCATGTGCATGGAAAAACAATCGGTAGAGTAAAAAACTAAGAGAAGTTAGAATCACAAGAGTACCAAATGCAGGAATCCATTTCGGTTGGATGTGCTGCCTCCATTTTCCCACTATGAAACTAAGGCCAGTGAGTGCGGGAACCGTTCCCAAATAAAAGAAAAACATCACAAGTCCTCCCGTGAAAAGGTTCCCCGTCGCAAAGGAAGCGGCATAGGCTGGATACAATACACCACAAGGGAGTAGGGCACTCACGATTCCGATTCCAAATCCAAGTCCGTTTTTGCTAAACCGAGAACGAACTTGTTCTAAAAACTTTCGAATCCCTTGGGGCAAAGTACCAAAGGAAGAGCTTGATTTAAAAGAATAGGTTCGAATTGCAAATACAATTAGGAAAATGAATGTGAAAACTCCTGCGACTCCTTTCACTGCAGTTAGATCTCCTAGGGCATTGGCTCCTTTGCCAAGAAAGCCAAGCACCATACCAAGAAACGTATAAGAGATCACACGGCCAAGATGGTAGAGATAAACGGGAATGGACTTTCCTTTTTCGGTCTGTAAAAGGGAAACAAAGGGACCGCACATCACCAAACAATGAAAACTACTGACGAACCCATAAACAAGTATGGATCCAAAGAAGCTAAGATTTGCTAGTTGGTCCATCAGTTTGATTTGGTTTCGACTTACTTTGTGGGTATTCTTCTTCTTCGAAGAACATTCTATACTTTGGAGATTCTATATCTTCAAATTGACCTTTGCGAAAGGCAGTGATAAAGACATAAAGAAAGAAGGCGGCAATACACATTGCCATAGGGATGGTTAAGTAGAGGGCTTCCATTGGGGGATCCTAAATCTAATGGATAGAGAATTGAGAAGAACTGTCAAGCTCGAACATGCCATAAACACAGCACAGATTACAGGTAACATAAGTCCAAACATGGCTAGAGGCAACATGATGGAATTATAACAGAAAGATATGATGATATTTTGTAAAATCACCTCTCTTGTTTTTTTTGCAGAAAGTAGGGAATGAACAAGGCCATTCAAATTTCCAGATGTCAAAACCACATCTGATTTTTCTAATGAGAGATCTTCTGCTTCTGTATGAGAAATGGAAACATTAGCCTGTGCTAAAGACAAACTATCATTGATTCCATCTCCCACCATAATGACAACGTTCCCTTTTTCTTGAGAAGTAGTAATGAGATTTCGTTTGTCTTCAGGAGAAAGATCAGAAGAATATTTTTCAATTCCGAGTGATTCTGCAATGTACTTCACAGCAGCATAACGATCACCCGAAAGGATCGAAATGTTGGGAACAAAGTGTTTGAGTAAAGAAACAAAAGAACGAGCACCGGGGCGGATTTCATCGGCAAGTAAAAAACTTCCCATATATGTTCCATTCACTGCAAGTAAAATTAAGGATCCTTCCCCTTCGGGAATTTTTTCCATGGGGACATGTTCTTTTTCTAGTAAACTTTTGTTTCCTATGAGAACCGAAATTGTTTTGGAATCTATTTTTAGTTCAGCTTTCACACCACGCCCAGGTATGTTTTCTAAATGAAGCAGTTGGATGGAGTTTGCTCTTTTGGTTACAGAGCTAAGTGGTTCTAGATACTTCACAAGTGATTTGGCCAAAGGATGGTTTACCTCTTTTTCTATTCGATAAACAAGTGGTAGGTGGTCATCGGAAACAGAAACTTGTCTTACTAAAAATTTACCTTCTGTCAGAGTCCCTGTTTTGTCCAAAAAGATTGTATTTGCTTTTGCTAATGCTTCTACAACAGAAGGATTTTTTAAAAGTACACCTTTATCTGCATTCAGAATATGATTGGTTACAAGGGCAGTCGGGACAGATATTCCCAAGGCACAAGGACAGGCCACAATGAGGACAGAAATTGTTGTCACAAGGCTTTGTTCTAGGTTCCCACCGGAAACAAAGTACCAAACAAAAAAACAAAGAAAGGCGAGTCCAAAGACAACGCTAATAAAATAGGAAGCGATCCTTTCTGTTAGGATTTGTAATTTCGGTTTGAGATGTAAGGCTTCTTCTAGTCTGAGTTTGAGAGAAGAAAGTGTAGAAGCATGGTAATCTGAACCTGCAACGATTAAGGCAGGATTGTCCATTGTAAGAGAACCAGCAAGGATACTGTCTCCTTGTTTTTTCCGAATGGGTAAGGACTCACCAGTAAGAAAGGATTCATCTACATAGGTTTGTTCGGAAACAAGGATGGCATCGATCGGAATTCGTTTTCCTGGAGCCACACGGATTTTATCGCCAATTTTAATTTCACTACTGGGAATGGTTTCTTCCCCAGAATCTTTCACTCGAAGAGAAGTCTCTGGGAGTTTGCATAGAATGGATTCTAATTTATCGGAAGCAAAGACTCTGGCTTTTTCTTCAAAATACTTCCCTATGAGAATAAAGAAGTAAATCATTGCCACTGAATCAAAATATACCTCACCTACATCAGTGAGAGTTACATAAACAGAATAAAAATAAGCCATGGAAATTCCTAAAAATAATAGAAAGTCCATAGAAAGAGTGCGTCGCCTGACGCTTGTTAAAAATCCAGACATAAACGGATATCCGGAATATAAATAAGCTGGGGTGGCAAAAACCCAAGAAGCATAATGGAAAAGACGTTTGATTTCTAAATCAATTCCAGTGAAGTACCCAGAGTATAAGGCAACACTGAGGATCATAATATTTCCAAAACAAAACCCAGCGACACCAATGCGAAGGAGTAGGGTTTTGAGTTGTTTTGTTTTTTCGAGAGTTCCCTCTGTTGGGGAAAAGAGGATTGGTTTGTACCCAATGGCACGGATGAGAGATAAAATCCGAGAAATTTTGATTTTAGAGCGATCGAACCGAACCCGAGCACGACCAGAAGCAAAATTGATTTGAGCTGATAGGATTCCTTCCTCTTCATTTAGAACCTTTTCATTAATCCAAACACAGGCAGAACAATGGATGTTTGTGATTTGGATAGAAACTTCGGAATGATCTCCTGAGTTGCGAACAAACTTCTCATATACGAGTTCGTTTTCAACATCCAAATCAGATTCATCTATGTTCACAGGGTCAAGTTTTGTATTCCCTTTTAAGTTATAATAATAACTTCCACCGAGTGAGTTGATGATGGAATATACAGTTTCGCAACCTTCACAACAAAATACTTTGGGTTCATTTCCGACCTTTGCTTCAATCCGCACCAAACGAATCGGATTTCCACAATGGTCACATTCGGTTTTGGTTAGGTCGGAAATGGTTTCATTCATCGAACGGAAATCTTTCCTTCCCTTTCAAAGGATTTACCATCAATATCTGCAACCAGTCGTAAATTCCAAGTGCCCTTTTCCAATAGAGGAATTTTTCCACTAAATCCATTGGCGTTTGGTTTTAAGTTATAATGGACTGTGTTTTTTGTAGTCGCATTTCGTTCTAAATACACGATCAGCGACTTTGCATTTGTAATCGTTCCGCCCTTTTCGAGTTGGACTGAAATCTCAGATTCCCCAAACGGAATGATGGATAAATTGTCCCAATTAGATTTTAAAACATAACCTTGTTTCAATAGTTCCTTTTGGTTTTCGATCGCCTTTTCGTAGTTAAGTCCGATTTCGTAATAGTTTTTATCCATGACGGGTTCAAAATTTTTGTAAGTAAGTCTGATGGTGTAAAACGTAGCTGCCACTAGAGCGGTAAAACTAAAGAGTACCACATACATGGCGTTTCGTAGACTTGGGTGCAATTCTTTAAACATCATTACCTCCTTGGTAATGTTAAGGAGAGTTTTTTCTCCAATCGTTCATCTGGATCCTGTGCGTTGTTTAACACAATGGAACCTGGTAAATATCCTTCGTTTAGCTCTTGTTCGGTGAGAGATTGTGTCTCTAATACCACAGAGATACTTTTAATTTCGCCTGATCCTAATTTGAATTGGTTGTTTACTTCGCCAGAACGAATCAGAATCTCTTTTCCATGCCTTGTATCAAAAGCAGAAAGATGAAATTCTTTTTCAACCGGTGCTATGTTTTGAATGCGTAGAGCCACAAAAGCTCTGATTTTATTTTCAGGAATGAGAATCGGAGGCATGGATTTATTGGAAGCGGCAATCATCGACATAGGGCTACGTGTGATGAGTTGGACGATTGCTCCTGAAATGACCACTGTCAAAAGAATTGCATAGATCACAGTCCTTGGACGAATCCATTTGATTTTGGCTCCGGTTTCAATCTGTTTGAGTGAGAAGTATCCAATCAGTGTTTTTTTATTTTCTTTTGCCATGATGGATGTGCATGCATCTACACACTTCCCGCAGGCAACGCAGCCTACTTGTAGCCCATCGCGAATATCGATTCCCGTGGGACAAACCACCACACACATATTACAAGAGATACAATCCCCAATTTTGGTTTTTCCATCTCTACGAGGTTCCCCACGTTTGAAATCATAAGTCACATTCCAAGAGTGTTCATCCATGAGGAGAGTTTGGAATCTTGCATAGGGGCAAGCATAACGACAGAACTGCTCTCGGATAAATCCGATGTCAATAAACATAGCCGCTGTAAAGAATAATGTAAAATAAAAGTAAGTTTGTGAAAATGCAGCAAAACTTAAATAGTCGGCTAACATTTCATAAGGACTGACAAAGTAAGCAATCCAATGGAAAGAAGCAATAAAGGACACAACGATCCAAAGAAAATAAACACTAAGTTTTCCGTGAAAAGACGCATCCTTCTTTCCATATTTTGAATCCAAAACAAACCGACCAATTCTATCGAATAGATCGGTATAAATTGTTTGAGGACACCCCCATCCGCACCAAACACGGCCAATGACGGAGGTGAAAAAGAAAAGAGAGAGACCCATTGTCAGAAGGAAAAACCATAAGATGAGTCCTTCTTGTGGGATAAAAAGACCACCAAACAGGTGAAACATCCTGTGAGGGATGTCCAGTCGAATGAGTGGGCTACCTTCCGGTAACACCACCCAAGGAGCTCCTAAAAATAATCCTACGAGAAAACTCATAACGAAGTTTCTCCGTGTTCTTACTTTACCTGTTTGTGGTCTTGAAATGATCATCTTTATTTAGCCTTTACCAAACTACTATTTTTAGTGGCAATCCATGCCATTACAGCATAGACTTTTTCAGCACCTAAACCTTCCCAAGCAGGCATTCCCCCTCGGTTGAGTTTTTGTCTTTCAGGTCCAATTCCTTTCATGATGTTGTTAAACACTTCTTTATCAGTGTTTCCATGAATCCAATCTTTATCAACAAGACTCGGTCCTACAGCACCTTCTGCAGTGGGGCCGTGGCAAGCGGAACAAATTTGTTTGTATGTTCCTTCGCCTTCTTTGATTGCAACTGCATCGTCACGGTAAGGGTTGGATCCATCTTCTGCGTTCACAACAACTGCTTGTTTGGCTGGAAATTGAGCTTCATGTTCTGCAACTTCTTTCTCAAATGCAACTTCTTGTGGCCATTCAGAATACCAGTGAAAGTATACAACATAACCTATGGAAACGATGATACTGATGAGCCACACCAATTTCCACCAAGTGGGCATGGGGTTATCGGCTTGGAAGATTCCGTCTACTTCTTTTGGTTCTTTCATTCGTATTAATCCTCCTCAAGCATTCTATACTTGGGTTTCTCCATTTCGTCTTTCGTACGTTTTTTATAAACGTAGTAGGTGATGTAAGAGATTGCTATCACGAGTATCGGCAATCTCAAACTTTTATAAACGAGTAGAATGTCTGCATCGTTCATGATATTACTTCATACCTTTTTGCAACTCAGCAGAATCTCTTCCCAGTTTTTGCAAATAAGCAACGAGTGCTTGTCCTTCGGTTTTGTCCTTTAGAAGAGAAGGTGCATTCGCAAAGTCTTCTTCAGTGTAAGGAACTCCGATGGATTTAAGAGCTTTCATATTAGATACAACTTGTTCTACATCAACCTTATGTGATTCTTCAAATAACCAAGGGTAAGCTGGCATAATGGAGTTAGGTACCCCACCTACAGTTCTTGGGTTGATCAAATGGTTTTTATGCCACTCATCAGAACGTAACATTTGAGATTCATGCGCTAAGTCCGGACCTGTACGTTTAGATCCCCAAAGAAAAGGGTGATCATAAACATACTCTCCACCTTTTGAATATCCAGTTCTGCCGTAAGCCTTGGTTGGGTCAAAACGATCCACTTCCCATTTAAAAGGTCGAACCATTTGAGTATGGCATCCGATACAACCTTCTCTTTGGTAAGTGTCACGGCCTGCAAGTTCCAATGCGGAATAAGGTTTTACAGTGGAAATTGGAGTTACCGTTTTAGTTAGAAAAAACGGTGGGATGAGTTCAAAAAGTCCACCAATTACAACAGCAATCGTTGTATAGAGAGTAAACTTAACACCCTTTGTGTCCCAATGATCTGCAATTTCTGAAAACCAATCTAAGAATTTGTTAAATCCAAACATTATGATTTCACTCCTATACGTAAGTCTTGTTCTACAAACCCACTATCTTTGTTTTGAATGGTTTTGATAAAGTTATACACCATTAGTATAATTCCTGTTAGATAGAGTGTTCCACCGATCGCACGGAAAAGTCTAAATGGTTTTAAGAACTCTACAATTTCTACCCAGTCTTTATATACGAGTTCACCGTTTTCTCCAACCGCTCTCCACATAGAACCTTCTGTAATTCCAGACACCCACATAGAAATAATGTAGAGTAGGATACCAAGTGTTCCGAGCCAGAAGTGTGCATTGGCAAGTTTTTCGCTATAGAGATTGGAATTCCAAAGTCTTGGCACAAGATAGTATAAAGCAGCGGCAGACATAAATCCCACCCAACCGAGTGTTCCGGAGTGAACGTGACCTATGATCCAGTCAGTGTTATGTCCAAGTGCAGAAACCGCACGAATGGAAAGAAGTGGACCTTCAAATGTAGACATACCGTAAAAAGTGACTGCAGCTAACATCATTTTGAGGGTAGCATCCACTTTGATTTTATCTTTTGCTTGGGTCAGTGTGAGGAATCCATTCAACATACCACCCCAAGAAGGCATCCATAACATGATGGAGAATACCATCCCTGTTGTTTGTAACCATTCTGGAATTGGAGAATATAGTAAATGGTGAGGACCTGCCCAAATATAGATAAAGATTAACGACCAGAAATGGATGATCGAAAGTCTATGAGAGTAAATGGGTTGTTTGATGTGTTTTGGGAGGTAATAATACATAAGTCCCAAAAAAGGAGTCGTAAGAACAAAGGCTACTGCGTTGTGTCCATACCACCATTGGATGTTGGCATCAAACACACCTGCATATACCGAGTAGGACTTTAAGAATCCTGCTGGGATCACAATGTTGTTTACGATAAAAAGAAGTGGAACTGTTACGAAGGAAGCGATGTAGAACCAAATTGCTACATACATTTGTTCTTCTTTTCGTTTGATTACCGTCATCAAATAGTTTGCAAAGAAGATTACATACCATACAACAATCAATAAGTCGATAGGCCATTCTAATTCGGCATATTCTTTTGATTGGCTGTATCCAAGAGGTAAGGTAATTGCTGCAATAACAATTGTTAGGTTATACAATGCAAGGTGTATTTTGGAAAGTGTGTCATTCCACATTCTGGTTCGGCACAGTCGTTGTACTGTATGGTACGCTGTGGCGAAGATAACGCTCAATGCAAATCCAAAAATGGCAGCATTGGTATGTAGAGGTCGTAACCTTCCGAAGCTCGTCCAAGGTAATTCAAAATTCAGCTGTGGATATACAAGCTGGAAGGCAATAATGACACCGAATGTCATTGATGCGACGCCCCAGACTAACGCTGAAATGATAAACCCTTTTACGATGAAATCGTCATATTGAGTTTTTTCCGTAGCCAATGTTTCTCTCCTTAATCTTTATCAGTTCCATTTGTATAGAGAACTAATTCCTTTGTATATAAAAGGACGAAGAAAGGAAAGAAAAACAGATTGGTGTTCTACGGCTGACCCCTTGATATTTGTCAAGGGGTCAGTTGAGACTTAGAATAAGTCTAATAAGTGAAGGTGCTGAGGACTTACTTTCTAACAGCAGTTAGAAAGTATATTCATATCCTAATTGAGTACGGTGTTCGATACCTCGATCTCCTGCAATTGCAGTAGGGTGGTATCCCACACGCTCCACTGAAGAATGCATAAAGAATTTTTCTTTCCGTGTATCATCCACACTAAGTCCAGAACCTGTTGGGTGAAAGTAGTAAGCATCAAAGATATTCCAGAAATACACAAGAAGAGTTGCCACACCGATGTATTGCATTTCTTGGTAATGGCGTTCCACAGACTCTCTTTGTCCTTTGAAAGGACCAAGTTGGCTTGCCACCACTGCTTCTGCAGGAGACACAGTCGCTGTACCTTGTGGGGTAAAAGCGGCACGGATCAAACCGTTTGTTGTATAAGGATTTTCTAAATTGTTGTAATCGCGTTTCGCATTCAAATACATTCGATGTTTATCGTATGTGAAAAATAAACCGACAGCAATGATCGATGGATAAACAAAGGCTTGTACCTTTCTACCTTGTTTCCACTGGCCCCAACCTGGGAGGACTGCAGATCGCCAAGCGGCACCTGTTTTTGTTAGGTTTTTGCGGTCGGCTTCTGCGAGTTTGGCGTCTTCTTCTTGTTTGCGTTTGGCTTCGGCCTCAGCAGTTGCATTTTTTGCAGCTAATTCTTTTTCTAATTTAGCTGCATCTTCTTGCTCTTTTTTGAGTCGTGCTGCGTCTTCTTTTTCTTTTTTAAGCCTTTCTTTTTCTTCTTCTGCTTTTCTGAGTTTGTCTTCCTCTGCTGCAGTTAGGTGGTCTTTGTATACCACTTTAAGGATGTCGGTTTTGTTGAGAACAACAGTAGTCCCGTCTTCTTTTCGAATTTTTAGCTTATATTGGTCTTGTTCGATTACCTTACCTTGGAGAGTTCCCCCTTTTTTGAGAAGGATGTTCTCAGCGGATAGGTTACTTGCGAGCACTACCAAAAGTGTTGCGAATTTAATGAATTGTGTAATAGTCAGTTTCAAGGGTATCTCAAGTGTTGGAATATTATATAACAATCTCTATAGTGCTACTAGCTACGTTTCAATTGATCTCTCCAATGATTTTTGCAATTTGGAAGTTAGGCAAGAATTTTTTTGCAAAAGAAGGTTTGAAAGTAAGCCCACATTTGGAAAGAAATTATCCCTGTTACGACAAGGTCTGTTCCAAATGTGGTTCGTAAGATAAGAGGTTTTATCCCTCTACTTCTTGCGTTAGGAAGTGGTGTACTTGGTCAGCACACTTCCTTCCTTCGGAAATGGCCCATACAATGAGGGATTGCCCCCGTCTTACGTCGCCGCAAGCGTACACTTTCGGTACAGAAGTTGCAAAAGATCCCGGTTTTGTTCCGAAATCTGCCTTTACATTCCCCCTACCATCAAGTTCTAGTCCTTCTTTTTGCAAATCTGCGAGTAAACCCTCTTTGACGGGATTCACAAATCCCATCGCTAAGAATACTAAATCCGCAGGCCATTCAAATTCAGTTCCAGGAACTGGATTGAATTTCCCGTTTTCTTCTTTTACTTCCGATCCGTAAATCGCAGTGACTTCGCCTTTTTCATTGGATTTAAAACCCATTGTAGAAACGGCCCATTTTCGACTGACACCTTCTTCATGTGAGGTGGAAGTTCGAAGCATTTTAGGGTAGAGTGGCCAAGGAGTGGAGGAATCTCTCTCTTTTGGCGGTTCTGGAAAAAGTTCAATTTGAGTAACTGATTTTGCACCATGCCTGTTGGATGTTCCCACACAATCAGAACCTGTATCTCCACCACCAATTACAATGACATGTTTGTCTTTTGCATCGATAATCTCGATTGCATCACCTGCTACATGTTTGTTGTTTTTGGACAAAAACTCCATAGCATAGTAAACACCCTTGCTCTTTCTACCTTCGACAGGTAGGTCTCTTGGAACTTCCGATCCACAAGCGAGAACCACGGAATCAAAATCAGCTAATAATTGCTTGGCGGTAATGTCTACGCCAACGTTTACATTGGTTTTGAAAGTAACACCTTCTGCTTCCATTTGTTTCATTCGTCGGTCAATGTGACGTTTTTCCATTTTGAAGTCTGGAATTCCATAGCGGAGTAGGCCACCTATACGATCATTTTTTTCAAAGATAGTTACGGTATGTCCTGCACGAGCTAACTGTTGTCCTGCAGCAAGACCTGCTGGTCCAGAACCAACTACAGCAACTTTTTTACCCGACTTGGAAACAGAAGGTTGCGGGATGACCCATCCTTCTTCCCAAGCACGATCAATGATGGTTCTTTCAATCGACTTAATGGAAACAGGTGGTTCAATGATACCTAAAGTACAAGCGGACTCACAGGGAGCAGGGCAAAGCCTTCCTGTAAATTCAGGGAAGTTGTTAGTTTTGGAAAGATTTTCCCAAGCCTCTTTCCAGCGACCTCGATAAACAAAATCATTGAATTCGGGGATGAGGTTATCTACAGGGCAACCTGTATCACCATGACAAAAAGGAATCCCACAATCCATACAACGAGCGCCTTGGTCTTTGGCAACAGTCTCAGCGAAAGGTTTTTCGAACTCTTTATAGTTCTTAACTCTTTCCTTCGGTTCAATTTTCTGAAGGTATTCTTTTTTAAATTCTAAAAATCCTGTTGGTTTACCCACGAGCTGTTACCCCCTCTTTGTTTTGTTTTCCCGATGCATTTTCTTCGGCCATTTTTTCTAGAGCTTTTTTATAATCTCTCGGAATCACTTTGATCATTTCTTTGACAACGATGTCCCATTTCGCGAGAACTTCTTCTGCTCGTTTGGAACCTGTGTATGTTTTATGATCTTCTACCATCTTTTTCACTTCGGCAATTTCGGATGCATCAGTTAACGGATCTAAGTCGACCATTTCTTTGTTGATGAGAGCTTCTTTGTTTGTCTTTGGATCCCAAAGGTAAGCAATCCCACCAGACATACCCGCAGCAAAGTTTCGTCCAATGTCTCCGAGGATGACGACTCGCCCACCGGTCATATATTCACAACCATGGTCACCCGTTCCTTCGACAATGACATGGGCCCCTGAGTTACGAACACAGAATCTTTCCCCAGCAATTCCATTGACATAAGCATTTCCGCTGGTCGCTCCAATAAAACAAGTGTTACCGATCACGATATTTTCTTCTGCTTTATAAGGAGCTGTTTTTGGAGTTTGGAAGATGAGTTTTCCGCCACAAAGACCTTTCCCAACATAGTCGTTTCCTTCCCCAACCAAACGAAGTGTCATCCCTTTGGTAACAAATGCACCAAACGATTGTCCTGCGGTTCCTGTGAATTCGATATCGATCGTATCTTCAGAAAGACCATCCACTCCATATTTTTTTGTTACTTCGTGGCTGAGCATTGTTCCTACGGAACGATTTAGGTTCACAATGGATGTTTTGATTTTGACCGGTTGTTTGTGGTCAATCGCTGGAAGTGATTTACGAATCAGTTCGTTGTCGATTTGTTCATCCAAATGGTGGTTCTGCTCTTTCGTACGGAAGAGTCCCGTAGGGAAGACAGGAGTTGGCCTATGGAGGACTTTTGTAAAATCTAGTCCGCGTGCCTTCCAATGGTGGTGAGGTCGTTTGAACTTAATTTTTTCCACTTGGCCAATCATCTCTTCGAAAGTTCTAAATCCAAGTTTCGCCATGATCTCGCGCACTTCTTCTGCAACGAAAGTCATAAAGTTTACAACATACTCTGGTTTGCCGGTAAATTTACTTCTTAAGAATTCATCTTGAGTCGCAACCCCCACAGGGCATGTATTCAAGTGGCATTTACGCATCATGATACAACCTACGGATACTAGAGCAGAAGTAGAGAATCCAAATTCTTCAGCTCCAAGTAGGGCACCCACTACCACATCTTTTCCGGTAAGGAGTTTTCCATCGACAGCGAGATAGACCCGGTCACGAAGTCCATTGGCGACAAGAGTTTGGTGAGTTTCTGAAAGTCCGAGTTCCCAAGGAGTTCCTGCATGATGGATGGAAGAGATAGGACTTGCTCCTGTTCCCCCTTCATGTCCAGCAATCAGGATATGATCCGCATGAGCTTTCGCAACACCTGCTGCAACAGTTCCTACACCCGATTCAGAAACTAATTTTACTGAAACTCTTGCTCTAGGATTTGAGTTTTTTAAATCGAAGATGAGCTGTTTTAAATCCTCAATCGAATAAATATCATGGTGAGGAGGAGGGGAGATCAGTGTCACACCAGGGGTAGAGTATCGGAGCCATCCAATGTATTTGTCTACTTTGTGCCCTGGAAGTTGTCCACCTTCTCCTGGTTTTGCGCCCTGTGCCATTTTGATTTGAATATCATCGGCATTGGTTAGGTATTCCATTGTCACACCAAATCTAGCTGATGCCACTTGTTTGATCGCCGAACGCATGCTATCCCCATTCGGAAGAGTTTTGAACCTGACAGGATCTTCTCCACCTTCTCCCGTATTGGATTTTGCACCAATTCGGTTCATTGCGATTGCAAGAGTAGTATGTGCTTCCCAAGAAATAGATCCATGGCTCATCGCTCCCGTTTGGAAACGTTTGAGAATGGACTTCACTGATTCCACTTCTTCAATCGGGATTGCTTTGGATCCTTCAAAGTCGAGATGGAATAAACTTCTAAGAGTGATTGCCTTTTCGTTCTGGTTATCAATGAGGCTAGAAAACTCTTTAAAAGTTTTGTAGTCGTTATCTTGTGTTGCTTTCTGGAGTTTATGTACAGTAATCGGAGTATAAAGATGGCTATCGCCATTTTTACGGTAATAATGAACACCACCTGGCTCCAAGTTATTTGGGAAGAAGGTTGGATCATAAGCAGCTTTGTGGCGACGAACGGTTTCTTCTTCCAACATCTCCAGAGAAAGACCTTCAATTCTTGATTGGGTTCCCGCAAAGTAAGTGTTGACTAACTCAGAATCAAGACCAACCGCCTCAAAAATTTGGGCACCACAATACGATTGTAATGTGGAAATCCCCATTTTGGAGAACACTTTGAAAAGTCCTTTTCCAATGGATTTTATGTATTTCTTTTTGGCATCTTTGTAATTAGGAACTTCTGGAAGTAATCCTTGTTGCGATAAATCGGCAATGGTTTCAAAAGCAAGGTATGGATTGATGGCGTTGGCACCATAACCGCATAACAAAGCAAAGTGCGCGACTTCTCTCGGTTCCCCAGATTCTAATACGATCCCAGCTTTTGTTCTGAGTCCCTCTCGGATCAAATAGTGATGAAGTCCTGCTACTGCAAGTAGGGAAGGAATTGCTGCCTTTTTTTCACCCACACCATGGTCAGTTAAGATGATGAGGTTCACCCCTTGTTCCCGAACTGCTTTTGCCGCATCGGCACAAACACGATCCAGTGAGTTTCTCATATCATGTTTTTTGGATGGATCAAAAAGGATTTCAAAAGTTTTGGCCTTAAAATGCCCTTCACTGATTTGTTTGATCTTTTCAAAATCTTCGTTGGTGAGAATAGGATGTTCCAACTCCAAACGGTGGGCATGTTCCGGTTCTTCGGAGAGTAGGTTCCCTTCTGGCCCAATGTATGTGGTAAGTTCCATCACCAATTCTTCACGGATTGGATCGATAGGTGGGTTTGTAACTTGGGCAAAGTTTTGTTTGAAGTAACGGAATAGAGGTTGTGGTTTTTCACTGAGTACAGCTAAAGAGGAGTCCACACCCATAGAGCCAATTGGTTCTTCTCCAGAAACTCCCATCGGTTTGATGATGGTAAACACATCTTCATGAGTGTAACCAAATGCTCTTTGACGTTCTAAAATGGTTTCGTGTTGCGGCTGTTTTACGTTCTCAGGATCAGGCAATGATCCCAAACGAATCATATTGTCTTCTACCCATTTACGATATGGTTTTTGAGTAGCGATTTGTTTTTTGATTTCTTCATCGTCAAGGATTTGTCCTTTTTCCATATCGATGAGAAGCATTCTGCCTGGACGAAGACGGTCTTGGACTAAAATTTCTTCTGGTGGTAAGTTGAGAACTCCTGCTTCCGAAGACATGATCACTTCATCATCTTTAGTGACTACGAATCTTGCGGGACGGAGTCCATTTCTATCGAGAGTGGCACCGATGATTCGACCATCAGTAAAAGCAATGGCAGCAGGTCCATCCCAAGGTTCCATAAAAGTGGCATGGTATTCGTAGAACGCGCGTCTGTCGGCATCCATAGCTTTGTTTTTGGACCAAGCTTCCGGAATCATCATCATCACAGAGTGAGGTAAAGACCTACCTCCCATGACTAATAATTCTAGAACTGTATCAAAAGTAGCAGTATCAGACTGACCTTCCATAACTATCGGAAGCATTCGACGTAGTTCATCCCCATAGAGTGGTGATTGCATTACCATTTGGCGAGCAGCCATCCAGTTCATGTTCCCACGAAGTGTATTGATTTCACCATTGTGAGCAATCTGGCGATAAGGGTGAGCCAAATCCCAAGTAGGGAAGGTGTTAGTCGAAAATCTTGTATGAGTCAAACAAAAGGCAGAAGTTAAATCAGGGGATTTTAAATCTTCGTAGAATTTTTTAACTTGGTCACCGAGTAACATCCCTTTGTATACGATAGTACGTGAGGAAAAACTAGGAACGTAGTACTGTGAACGATCCAATTTCATTTCCGAACGGATTCGTCTGTCTATCAGGCGACGGATGAGAAACAGTTTTCTTTCGAAATCGTCCGAAGTTTTGATTTTTTTGGATTTTTTACCAATGAATACTTGTTTGAATACAGGAATTGTTTTGGAAGCAACTACTCCCGCATATTCCTTGTTTACTGGAACATCTCGGAATCCAAGAAATTCTTCCCCTTCGTCAACGATGATTTTTTCAATCACGTTTTCAACAGCGGTTCTCACTTCTGTGTTTTGCGGTAGGAAAAGAAATCCAACAGCATAATCACCTTCTTTGGGGAGGGTGAAGGGAAGATTCTTTCTAAAAAATGCATCGGGAATGTTGATCATGATCCCGGCACCGTCTCCGGTTTTTGGATCAGCTCCCTCTGCCCCTCGGTGTTCGAGGTTACACATCAGGCGGATCCCTTTGTCAACGATGTCGCGGGAACGTTTGCCTTTATAATTTGCGATAAAACCAACACCACAGGAATCTTTGTCCATGGCAGGATCATACATACCTTGGGCCTGTGGGCCGAGCGGCGGAAGGATGGGTGGTTGGTTAGATTTTGACATACGTACCCTACTCTAAAGCAATTACTGTACCTTGTTTTTGAATTTGGATGTACTGTCCAATTATTTTGTTTTCAGCAAAATGATTTATTTTTAGGCAAAATCAAACGTCCGGAAATGTATATTTTTGGTACAAGTCGATTACATTGTGTACATTTTGCTTATTTTGAAAACTTGATTGAATTCTGTCTAAAAAAACTTAGAGTACAGGAAACAAGCGAACTGCAACTTCCATAGGAAGATCGCTTAAATCGCAGCACCCTTTTTCGGCAAATCCGGGAAGTGGGTTTGTTAGTTTTGAGGCAGTTTGCAATGAGGATACTGAATTTTTTACAGTAGGATTCCCTTCCCTTTCAAAACTGTTTTGGTAGGAAGGAAAATGGACTATATAGATAAAATTACGAACTTTGTTTGGTTCAATTATTTAGATTTAATTCCTAGCCAATCTAAGATGTGTTCGGTGGCTTCCTCTTTGG
The DNA here is from genome assembly GCF_000332495.1 of Leptospira terpstrae serovar Hualin str. LT 11-33 = ATCC 700639. NCBI lineage: Bacteria > Pseudomonadati > Spirochaetota > Leptospiria > Leptospirales > Leptospiraceae > Leptospira > Leptospira terpstrae. The sequence continues at coordinate 185,519 of NZ_AOGW02000023.1, forward strand.
AGAGTTTCGAAAGATTCAGTTTAAAATGAGCTGCTTCTTGGTAGACAGGTAGTCTTTTTTCTAGAATGGAACGGTAGGAAGTTTCTTTGGAAAGGTCGGGTCTTGTTGAATCTCCTTTTACTTTTTCCACGAGTTCTTCCAACCCTCGTTCCAAATACACGATCCTTCCTATACTACGGAGTAAGTCCAATTTTCTTTGGCTAGGGACTTCGTTTCCGGCCGCGTCCAAATCAAATAGAATCCCACCACCGCAATCAAGAATGATCCCATCGGCACCTTGTAGTTTTTGCAAAATGGAATATTCTAATTCTCTGAATAACTTCCAGCCTGATTTCTCCACAAATTGGGGAATCGGAACACCGCCTGCTTCATACACTGCAATAGAGTCTGTGGAAACAACGGGGAATTCGGTTTTTTTGGACAATGTGCGAGAGACTTTGGATTTTCCAGCGCCTCTTGCGCCAATAAAGATAATGTTCATAAAATCTGACTCTATTGTGAGATTAAAACTAAAAAACTATACGTTTAACAAATCAGCAAGGCCGGCTTGTAAATCCGGAATATGGACAAAATAAGTTTCAATATCAGCTTCCGTAACACCCGTTTGGCTGAGAGCAAAAGGAGAAATGGGAACAGACTCTCCACCAATATCAATTCCAATTCCGGAAACGACAATAAGGATACTCGCAATATGAACAACAGAGGTGAGAATAGGATTGTTTTTTGAATTTTCTGGTGTGAGGTAGTTTGCCACGACATCAGTCAATTCCTGCGGGAAGTTCCAACGTTTCAAAAGATTCTCAGACACTTCCATATGTGTGTATCCAAAATACTTTTTTTCTAACGTAGGGAAAGGTTCTTGGTTGTCTTTTAGGTCAGCTTTGATTTGCATCATGACTGGACTAAAGAACTGCGCGAGAACAATTTTACCCACACTACAAAGTAGGCCAGAGGTGAAGGCTAGGTCTTTGTCGATTTTGAGTTTTTTGTGTTGTACGATTTTACTTGAGAGCTCTGCCACAAGCAAAGAAGAAGTCCAGAGCTGAGCTGCTTCCAATTGGTAGCTATTTAAGTCTTGAGAAAGGATTCCTTTGGCAGCAGTGAGAAGCACAATTTCTTTAACCGTTTTGATTCCAAGTGTCATAAGGGCTTCTTGGACTGTGCGGATGGGTTTGGAAGCCCTGTAGTATGCAGAATTAGAAAGTTTAATTACATTTGCAGTGATTGCTGGGTCTTTCGAAATTTCCTGTGCAAGGTCTGCAATATTTACGTCGGGTTTTTGGAGTTTTTCCAAAACCTTTGACACAACCGACGAAATGGCAGGTAGTTTATTTACGTCTTGTAATACTTCATCAACCTTTGATTTTAGCATATTCGCCTAACGCACCTTATAAAGGTATTTTTCCATACCAGCTTTTTTTAACAAAACACGTCCGTCGTCGCAGTAAAGACTGATAGTTCTTCCTTCATTCCCGGCCACATCTTCCACAATGACAGGGATTTTATTCTCTTCCATAAATTTTTTGACAATAGCGATATTCTGTTCCCCAATGTTTTGCAAAAATTGGGAATTAATTCCCTTAAACATGGAGGCACCACCAAACATACGACAAGAGTATTGTCCAATGTTGGATCCTTGTTGTTTCATCATTGCGATGAGGATGGGTAGGGCAGTTTCTCCGTATTTATGCGGAAACTTGGTGGCATCCTTTCCTGTAGGATCTTTGGCAAGCATGATGTGGGAAATAGCCCCCACCTTTTGTTCAGGATCATACAGAACGATTCCTATGCACGAACCCAATGTAGTTCGGAGCACATCCGTATCTTTTCCGACCTTGATGTCGGCAATACCCACATTGATGATTTTGGATTTAATAGACATTCTACTTGTTTCTAGAGAGTGGAACCGTTACTTAGGTATTATAGATAGTAACCTTTCCTTATGCGTTCAATCAAAAAATCAACTCCCCCAAGAAAATCTGCCAAAAAAGGTTTCAAAACAACAGAACCTTATCTCTTCCAAACCATCGGAAAAACGGAAGTCCACATTTTGGGAACGGCACATGTTTCCAAACAAAGTGTAGATGAAGTCGAAAAAATGATCCGAACTTTAAAACCCGATGTCATTTGTGTCGAGTTGTGTGAGTCTCGAATGAAGTCTGTGGAAGATCCGGACTATTTAAAAAAATTAGATATATTCAAAGTTTTTAAAGAACGAAAGATGTGGTTGCTTTTATCCAGCCTCATCCTTTCCTCATTTCAGAAAAAAATCGGCAATAAAGACATCAAACCGGGTGATGAAATGCGTAAGGCAATCACGATGGCCAGGTCTTTAAAAAAACCAGTGGTCGCTGTGGATAGAGAAATCCAAACCACATTGAAAAGGTCTTGGGGGAATGTTGGATTTTTCTCTAAAATGTATCTCTTCAGTGCTCTCCTTGCATCTCTTTTGGTAAAAGAGGATGTTTCGGATGATAAAATCGAAGAGATGAAATCGGATGACATACTCAAAGACTTATTCTCTCAAATTCCAAAAAAATATGAATCCGTAAAACATGTCATCATTGATGAAAGAGATGTGTATTTGGCTGAAAAAATTCGCCAAGCAGCCGATGGTAAATCAGCGAAAAAGATTTTGGCGGTTGTGGGTGCAGGGCATTTGGCTGGAATCCAAAGAAATATTCATACAGCGAACGACTTATCTGTGTTAGATGAAGTTCCTAAACGCAATTGGTGGGATAATATTAGTATCATTCTATACCCTGTATTTTTTGCAGGTCTTATTGGTTACACCACTTGGAGCCAAGGTGGAGAAGCCGGTATGGATTTATTTTCCAAACTCATTTATATCAAAGGGGGACTTGCAGCCCTAGGTGCCCTCATTGCCTGGGCTCATCCTATTTCCATCCTTCTTGCTTTTATCACAGCTCCCATTGGAACTTTTATTCCTATTTTCAAAGCAGGTTGGGTGAGTGCACTTTCTGAATCGTATTTGCGTAAACCTTTAGTGGAAGACTTCGAACACATTGCAGAAGATTCAGAAACCTTTGTTGGTTTTTGGAAAAACCGTGTCCTTCATATCTTTCTTGTTTTTTTCCTCCCCCAATTTGGATCTACCATCGGAACCATTATTGTTGCTGGAAAAGGCTTGAAGAATTTATTTTAGGATATAAGATTAGTTTCGTCTAATCACTGAAGTAAGAAAGTATGAAACGAAAGTTTGCAATTGGATTCATTCTAATTTTCCTAACTTACCTGGGATGTAAATCCTCGGTTTTCGGATTTTGTACTTCCGCAGAAAAGTTTGTGGAACGGACTTCTGTTCCGCCTTGCCACCAAACGGCAGAATCCAATGAAAATTCAGATGATTCTTGTGAATGCCCTCTCGCTCACGAGGAACTTCAATCTTCTACTGCGACTGATTTTCCCATCTGGAAGCCGGTAAAGGTTACTTTTTGGAATGTATTTGCAGCTCTCGAACCAAAATTCATTCAGGGCCAATCCAAACTTTGGTTAGTATCATCGCTTCGATCTCCTCCTTCTTATTTCCCTACCCAAACAATTCGACTTCTGATTTGAGATGGCACACCTAATTTAGGTGAATGAATTGTACATTTCAAGATTATGAAAATTTAACAGAGGTTATACGATATGAATCGCAAAGAATTATTACAAAAAGCAGGATTGGCAGTTGCTGTTTCCGGAATTTTATCTACACTTTCCGCAGAAGACCATGACCATTCTACGATGGCAATGCCCACAGCAGGAAAATCAAAGTATTCCAAAGCTATGATGGCGGCACTTCACTGCCAACTTTCTGCTGAGGTTTGTCTCAGCCATTGCCTCACAGAACTTGGAAAAGGGGAAAAGTCATTGGCTGCCTGTGCTACTAGTACAAGAGAAGTCATTAGTTTATGTGATTCCTTTGTGAAATTAGCAAGCCAGTCTTCAGCTTACACAAAGAAGTTAGCAAACTTATGTATTGAGGTTTGTGAAGCTTGTGCAAAGGAATGTGATAAACATGCCAACCACCATACGGTATGTAAAGAATGCAGAGACAGCTGTCTTGCTTGCATAAAAGAATTAAAAAAAGTCTAACCATTCAATTAGAAAGACTTTGTCGTAAGCTGTCCGTCGTTTGGCGGGCAGTTTTTCTTTTAAAAATACTAACGTTTTTTAACTTTTTTCTTAGCTTTTGGTTTAGTTGCCGGTTTTGATTTTTTGGCCGGAGTCGTTTTTTTAGCCCCAGTTTTTTTCTTCACAGCTAATTTCTTCTGGTTTTTTTTATAAACCGAAGGTTCATACTTAGAAAAATCCACTTCAATCTTTTTGGGGACAGCAAATTCTGGATTTGCTTTGGGAGAAGGGAGGATGGCAAAGTTATCTTTTGGAGTACCTAAAAATTCTCTGAGTGTGCGAATGTTTTCATTTCGTCTCACTAAGTTATAATTCCCAGGAATATCAAACCACAAGTCACGACCTTGGCCAAACTCTGTACTTTCTTGTGGAGGAAAGGAAAAGTCTTCGATGGCAGAGAGAGGTTGGAAGAGGGGAAAGAACAATGCATTTTTGTAATTTGTTTTTACCCAATCAGATTCATAACCCCAATAGGATTGTCTTGTGTTTGTAAATCGGTCAGAACCATGGAAGGGAGTTCCGAGAGTGATAAGACGTTTGACTTTTCTTCTTGCTTCGTCAGGTAAAATTAATACGAGAAGTCCGCCAGTGTTGTGAGCGATCAAAGTTACTTCGTTAGGTGCCGTGAGGATTTGTTTGGCCAGATATTGGACAGCTTCTTCTAATGATAAAGGGTCACGGAGAGTAGAAAGGATTCCCACTTTGAATCCCAAGTTGTCCAGGTTGGATTTGAGTCTAGAATAGTAGGAACGTCCAGCGAGAAACCCGGGAACGATCAATATGTTTTTATCCTTATTATTCTCCACAAACAAATGGCTGGGAAGATAAAACGACAATAACGCCCAAAAACGTTCCAGATATTCTATGAATCGAAACATGAATTAAATGATTCTGTCAGACTCAATTCTTGTCTATGAAAATCAATTCCAGCGTCAGAAGAATTCCTGAATTGACCGATAACCGTACTTACATAGGATTGCCTTTTAGAATCGTATGAGTCATAGTTTCTCTCTTATTTTACTTCTGTGTTTGATTCCAGCGGTTCTTTCAGCCGATCCGGGAAATTATGAAGAGGCCGCGAAGTTATTGCCTCAAATTTGGGAAACAAAGTATCCCCTTCCTTATGGAAAACTGACGAAAAAAGACCCTTTAAAACAAGGGATTCGGCATGTAACTCGTAAGAAGGGAAAGTATTGGATGTACAATTTCGAAGTTTTTATGCCAAAATACGAAAGGAAAGAAACCGTTGCCGTTCCGAAAGAAGACGGTCGGAATATTCTCGTATTTTTACTATGGAATCCGGGGATACCAGACGAACCCCACCGGATTGAACTTGGGGAACCACACGAAGGGAAATAAGATGGAGAAACAGAAATCGGACCAACTGATCAGAGAGACCATGAAAGCTGCTGGCCTTTCGGATGCTTTCATTACTGATTTTATTACAAAGGTGGACCTTGTTCGAAACGGCGAAACAGGAATAGTCGCTTGGGAAGAAGTGGGGGATTTGGATCCCAAAACGGATGAAATTTCCCTAGAATCAATTCATTCTTCTTATCCTACCGATCTTAGTCTACTCTCGAAATTGGTAGTGATCAAATTGAATGGAGGCCTGGGAACTAGTATGGGCCTTGATAAAGCAAAGTCTCTTATCCCCATTAAAGATTCTATGTCTTTTCTTGCTGTCATGGCCAAACAAATAGAATACATTCGCTCTGAGTATAAAGTCGAAGTTCCACTTCTTTTTATGGATTCTTATAACACACAAAAGGATTCACAAAAGGAATTAGAAAAAAATGGATTCAAACAAACATTAAGAACCAGTTTTTTGCAAAACAAAGTTCCGCGTTTAGATGCAGAAACCTTTGCTCCTATCCAAAATAAAAATGAAAAAGAAAATTGGTGCCCACCTGGTCATGGTGATATTTACTTCACGATGGTACAAGAAGGGATTTTAGATGAATTACTCTCTAAGGGTTTTGAAATTGCCTTCCTCTCCAATGGAGACAATTTGGGTGCGACGGTAGATCCACATATCGTAAGTTATCTTTTAAAAGAAGACATTCATTTTGCCATGGAGATGACTCCAAAAACTTTAGCTGATAAAAAAGGGGGAGCCATCTACAGAAAAACTGTGGGTGGAAAATTCATTAAGTATGAGTTATTAGAAACAGCACAGGTTCCGGAAGAACATGAAAATGAATTTAGTGGTCTTGGAAAATTTAGAACTTTTTCCACAAACAACCTTTGGATCAATCTTCGTGCTTTGAAAGAAAGATTCAACCAAGGAAATTTTTCATTATCTCTGATCGTAAATCCTAAACAAGTAGATGGTAAATCAGTTATCCAATTGGAAACTGCCATGGGAAGTGCAGTGGGAAATTTTCCCAAATTCAAAGGAATCATCATTCCCAGAGATCGGTTTGCGCCGGTAAAAAAAACGGAAGATTATCTCATCCGACGTTCGGATGCTTATGTTTTGAATTCTGATTTTTCCCTCACCATGGCAAAGGAAAGAAAATCTGCTGGATTAACTGAGGTTTTAGTTAATTTAGATGAATCTCATTACAAAAAAATACACCAGTTTGATGATCTTTTTCAAAAGTATCCATCTCTTCTTTATTGCGAAGAGTTAGTGGTCACTGGAAAAGTTTTGTTTGATGTACCAGTTACCATCAAAGGAAAAGTTAAGTTCCAAAACCAATCGAATGAATTAAAGAAAATTTCCTCTTTGAACCGTAAGGAATTTGAAAACGAAACTATCGATTTATGAAACTAATTTTCTATTTTTTCCTTTTTGCTGGATTTATACATTGCGGTTCTCCATTTTCATTTCGATCAGCATGTTATGAACGTAACAAATGTTCTACGATTGAAGGGCAGTGTTTTTTACGGAACGATGCATTTTACAAGATTTCGACAAGTAGTCCGGATTATAGTGCCCAAGACCTTACTGCGCTAGTGGGTAGTTGTTTGGGTTTAGAAAAAACTTGTAAAAAAAACTGCGAAAGTGGAACTATTTTTTAGCTCCAATTGTTAATCTTTGGCTCATTTGTACAAACATACGTTTTAAGTAGACTTCATTCAAAGAAATTCTCCAGTTGATCAGCGCTCCCTCGTAGATATTGATCAAGTCCCTTGCAAGTTCCATTGGATCAGTAGTTTCTTCCAATAAACCATTTGATTGCCACCTTCCTATATACATTGCAAATAAAGACTCCCATCGGAATACTATAGATTTAAATTCGTCACTGAACGGTTGTTCGCCGACAGGAAATTGACAAGAAAAAATGGCAATTGGGCAACCTTGATAGTAAGAACCATCTTCGTTGATTTGGATTGCAACAGCCTTGGACATTTCTGAAATGAAATCATCAGGGCTATTCGACTCTCGGAGAATTTGGCGAAACCAAATAAGAACATCGGCTCCATAGGCCTGGATGACACGAATTCCCAAATCTCGTTTGGATGGGAAGTGGTCATAAAAAGAAGCTTTTGCGGTTCCGGATTCTCGGACGAGTTGGTTGATGCCAGTGTGGTAGTAGCCTTGTTGGTAGAATCTTTTTTTTGCGATTTCAAGGATGCGGTATCTGGGAGAACCTTTCATGGAATTTGAGTGTAGGAGGAGGGGGGAGAATGTCAATCATTGCAGACCGTTCTGTCTGTTTTTTCGTTTACAGACAGAACGGTCTGTGGGAGCCTATCCCTACCCCCAGGAGCCCACCACTATGCCCCACACCACCGAAATCCCAGTCCTCTGGAGCCATATGGATGCCAACGGACACGTAAATAATGGAGTCTACCAATCCTATTTTGATGAAGCAAGAATCCAAGCCTTAGAAAAGGAAGGGTTTTCCATCCAAGAAATGCGGGACAAAAAAGTTGGTCCAGTGATGCTCAAAGCAGAGTTGTCATACCACAAACCCCTGCACCACCCCGACGCAGTGAGAATCGAAACAGGTTTTAGAGATATGTCAAAAATTAAGGGAAAAGTAATTCAAAATATGTATCGGATCTCAGATGGTGCGCTTGTTTGCGAAGCTATTTTTTCGGCTCTCTTTTTTGATTTTGAGAAAAACAGACCTTGGAAAATTCCTGAAACATTTCTTGAAAAGTTTAAAGCTGACGAGAAGCTAAACCAAAACCAATAACTTCCTTAAAATTTAGTAGAAGTTCATTCTCTAATAAACGAAAGTTGACTTTTTTCTGGTACCAATCCTTTGTCTTCAAACTCACCTGACAAAGATTCGTAGTTAGGTGATAGTTTGATTTTCCATTTACCCTTTTCTTCTATTAAGTCAGAATCTACGATGTTTTTACCTCGAAAGATTTCGTTTTCGTTCCATTTCATGATGATGTTTCCTTCTACATCTTCAGCTTCAATGGTCAAACGAACAGGTTTCACTTTATTTTTCCCATCCCAATACATAGCAGCCCAAGGCCCAATAAACTTTTGTATTGCGGACTCTCCAAAAGTTTTTACTTTTTTTACATCAACTACAGTATCAGAAATTACTGTTGTCACAGGTTTGGAAAACAAACTCTCACCAACTCCTTTGGATACAGATTGAATGGCAAAAAAATAGAATTGGTTTTTTGTTAAGTTCTGTAATTTGAAATTTGATTCGGAAGTTTCTTTGACAAGACTCCAATCCGGGTCATTTTTTTTACGCATATAAACTTTATAGGACGTTACTTTAGGTATTAGATTCCAACTAAATAAAAATTCACCAGTTTTCCGGTTTTCAGAAACAGTCAACTCGGGAGGTTTCAGTCCCAAAGATCTTCCAGCTACAAGAGAAGGGAATCCAATGTCGGGTTCTGATGGAAGGCTAAACAATTCTCCTTCAAATTCAGAAGCAACCGCATAAAAAGATTCTTTATCGTAAGTTTCGTCATCTTTGAATTGAAGATCCGTTGTTTTTGCAATTCGTTTCCATAACCCGTTTGTTTTGCGGAATATATGATAGGCTACGGCACTCGGAGAACCTTCCCATTGTAAGATGGTTGCCCCAGCATACAATCCTTTCGATGCGGTTAAATTTTTAGGTCTAGGTTTCAATACTTCAGAAGGATCCAAGTGAGCAGAAACATAACTACTGGATTCACCCACTAATTGGTTTCTTTCTGGGATCACTTGGTATATTTCACTATCACCGTTGCGGCTAGCTTTTAAATCAACATAGGTCGTTTTTTCCGTTTTGCCCAAAAATCTATAGATTCGCGCAACTGGATTCCATTTATAAACTGCATAAGTTGTAGAAATTGGCTGGGGATCCCATTCTAATAGAATTCTATCATTTGTGGGAGCTACAGATGCACGTAAGTTGGTAACAGGAAGGATTCCTGCGGGTTTTGTTGGTTCTACCGCATAACCATCGTTTGAATCAAGTGATGGTTTTGAGAGATAATTTTCATCTAAGCTTGCCACTCGGTAATTATAGGCAGTATTTTTTTGGATTCCAAAGTCTTCAAAGAAAGCCTGTTTGGAAAGACCAACGAGTTGGTATTTACTATCGATTTTCCGTTTTCGGTAAACTTCATATCCAATCGCTCGTTTTTCTTTCGACCAACTGATTCGAATGCGGTCGGAAAAATCACCACGAGAGGCAAATACTTCTTTTGGAGGGAATAAGTTGTGTTCTCCATACTCTAAAGATTCTAATGCATCATTAAGTTTATTCTGTGTTAGGAGTTCGTTTTCGATTTCTGAATCAGCAACATAAACAGACTTAGTGTATTTGGGAAATGTTTCATAAGAAATCCACAAATATCCTTGGTCACCCCATGTAGGGCCCCAGGAGTTCCAAACTTTAAATGCTTTCTTTTTGTCATTATAACCTAAAAGCACAAGGGACTGTGCCCCTAAAACTTCCCCAGTTCCTATTTCAAAGATGGAATCTTGTTTTGGATCCTTAAAGTTTTCATAAACTAAATATCCAATTAAAACTGGTCTTTTTTCAGCTAACGCTAGCTTGATGGAAATTAGGTCGTGAGGTTCAATTCTATAAATCCTTCTTAGCCTTGCTTTTCTGCCTGCTTCAACAATATTCGCCTTTGGTCTAGTACGGAAACTGGAAGAGGATTCGTTCATCTGTTCCATAGTAACGGAACCTCTGCTTTCTGCTAGAATCAGAGCATCCAAAAGGGAAACAGCTTGGTCTTTTCCGCTGTTTAATTGGTTATAAATGAAGTTAGGTGAGTATATTAATTTTTGGCCACTGGCAGAAGAGGGCCCTACTGAAGAAAGATTGCGGATCCCTTTTTTTTTCGCTTCCAAATAAGAAATGAGTCCATACCCAACCGTATAACCAACATTATCCTTGTAGATTCCTTGGTCTCCTGGCAGTGGAAATTCCGCACTGAGGTCGTAACTTCCTGGTAAATCCGAACTTGTCATTTCGGGATGGAAAGTAGGGATACTTTGGTAGAGTTCGAAGGGATCGGGGATGAGGCCAGGTTTTTTTGCCGATGATTTGGACTCTGTTTTTCCGGTAATGGGTTTGGTTTGAAACCCAGCAATCATTATGGAAACTGCGATAAAAATGGTTCCAATCGCAATTCGATGTTTGGTGTTTCGTAACATTTCAGTCCTCTTCTAAATCAAAGCTGATTGGGAGTCTATGTGCCATTCGTGTTGGTTTTCCTTTGTCGTATCCTGGAGAAAACCGGGCTCTTTGTATGATCCGAATGGCAGCTTCATCAAATCCGTAGCCTGCTCTGCCAGAAACAATCTTAACCCCTTGCAGGGCGCCGTGTTCATCCACTTGTACCATTACCACTACTGTCTTTTGGCTGATGTTTGCTGCTTTTGCAGCTTCAGGAAAATAAGCTTTCAAATCAAAATCGATGATAGGTGTAGGAGGTCGGTCTCCATTGAAAGAAAATAAATACCCATCTTTGTCAGTTCCATTACCGGAGAGTTGGTTGGGATTCAAATCGGAATTGTCAGGTTTTTCTTCTGCTTCCTTGTTTGAACCTTCCACCCATTCTTGTTTTTCTACCGGAGCTGGGCTGGATGTCCCACCAATTAGTTCGGGAGGAATTTCCTCAAAGGAAACATCCATATCTTCCATCGAAGTTTCTTGGAAAGCCGCATTGCTCGGAAGGGTAAGTATAAAATAAATCAGATAACAAAATACATGCAATCCCACTGAAGCAAATAGACTAGCCCGGAAGAGTCCGAATCGCCTCAGTTTGTATTGCAGATACAAGGTAAATGATTTCATGATATTACTTTCTAGTGATGGATATTCGGTGTCGAACTAGAAGATTGGTTGTGTTTTCCACTTGTGATGAAACTCGCGTGAATTTCTTTCGAAAGGATTTCCAAATGACCAATGATAAGTTTCATTTTACGAGTGAAGTAGTTGTTTGCCATCACCACGGGAATCGCAACCGCAAGTCCTGCGGCTGTAGCAAGTAACGCAGTGGAAATACTACGCATCACCACTTCTGCCCCTGAGTTACCAAGTGTTCCTAGTCCATAAAAAGCTTTGATGACACCAAGTACCGTTCCCAATAGTCCGATGAAGGGAGTGTTATTTCCGAGAGTGTTGAGAATCGGAAGTCTTTCTTCGAGACCCAATCGTTCTTTCAGAATTTTCCCTTCCATTAGTTCTTCTAAACCTTTATGGTTTTCCTTTTCTCGTTCCAAAACAAAATGCATGAATCGAGTATAGGAATTTTCCATAGGATGGGTTTCTAATAATTTCTCCGTACCTTTTAGGTCTCGGTGGCGTACGAGGAGAGTGAGCGAATCCAGAAGTGACTCTGATTCTTTGTTAAAATTACGTTTATAAACAATCAACCTTTCGATAAATACGGCAATCGCGAGAATACTCGCAAATAACATAACGAGGAAAATGATTTTTTCCCCAAGGTCTACGAAATCTTGCATTTTGGAACCTTCTAACGGACAGAATTCTTTACCTTGGACTGCAATCAAAGAGAAAAATTGCGGAAAAAGAACTTCGGTTGATTCCACGCCGACCCCAAAGAAAGAATGATTCCAAGGATTGGTATGAAGGCAAAAGACATTCTACCCAGTTTTTTGGGGCTCATTTTCATCGTTTTAGGCGTTTCGTTGGTAGTATTCTATGCTACAAAGTCATGGGAGACATTCCTTGGTCTCTGTCCGAACAAAGACTTTTTGTCTTGGGATGAGAATATTCGACTGAATCAGGTGCTTGACCAGTATGTTGATTTCCGTAACGGAAACTGGTTTCGCGGGATTCTACCTTTTTTGGAAAGTCCTACTTGGCCACCCCTTCGTTCTATTCTAACCTTCGTTACTCTCTATTTGCCTCTAGATGCTTATGAAACCTATCGTGATTCATTTTTAGGGTTATTGTTTTTGGTAATGGTTTATCCTGCTCTGATTTACATATCATATCGTATAACAAAGTCTCTACTTTGGTCGGGAATCATTTCAGGACTTATTTTTATTCTCACGATCCAAACAGGAGAAGTTCCTGCTTATTCTCTTTCTTCGATGTTGGAAACTCAATCCATGTTCTTTCTTTTGTTTTCCATATATGCCATCTATAGATTGTATGAAGTGGACAATAAAGAATCGGAAATAGATTCCGGAACTAAGTGGCTTGTTTTCTTCTCTCTCTTTGGGTTTTATTTTACAAAGTATCCTTATGGGATTCTTTTTTTTATGGCATGTTTTGTTTATGAACTGCTTAGATCCACTTCCACATACAAAGATGCGTTACTCTATCTAATAAAAAATTATGCCAAAGGCATTCGATTACTTTACTTAATCTTTGTTGTGTTAATGGTTTTTTCTTTACCTGTACTTCGGGTTGTTACAAAAATCAATTTAAACCAAAAAGGGTTCAAACAATTTATGTTTGGAATCACCTTTGTTCTGTTTGTTGATCTTTCTGTTTATTTTTTCCGTAAACGAGAGGCAATCCAAAAAGTTTTTCCAAAAACAGCAGTAGTCCTTTGGGTTTATGCTATTTTCCCGGCATTTTTATGGCTGTTTATGAATCCGGACCGAGTGAATGCCCTAATCGATGCCCAAATGATTGTGAATGCATACACTCGTAGTTTTTTCTTAACACTCTGGACAGAACCAGGTCTTGATCCTTCAACACCGGGAGTTTTTGATTTTATCTGGGGATTTCGAACACTAATCCTTTTTTCCATTTTATCCCTTGTATACTTTCTCTTTCGATCGGGAACTAAATTCCAAACTAAGTTAAAAGATCCTCTCCTTGCAGGGACTCTTATTTTATTTTTAGAACTTCTCATTTTAGAGCTCACTACTGGAAATAAGCAACCTAGACATGTTTTACAATTCATTCCTGCCATTGGCCTTGTGGGTTATCTTTGGATATTGCGTTTGTACAATCTTGCTGATAACAAAATGGAAAGATTGGCTTCTGTATCTGTTTTTTTACTTACTTCCCTTTTTGTATTTTCCAATGCAGTGTATTCCCAAGGAATTTTGTCTGGAGAGTTTTATGAAAAGAAAACGTTTTGTTACCGAGGAATGAATGCAAGTGATTTCCAACCGGCAAGAGAGATCGCCGAACAGATATCACCCGAGAAAAAATATGTTTTGATTAATGCATTTCATTTTGAGGAAAAATATGGATCTCGTGGTCGAGTACTTGCCTCTGATTTCGATCTTGCCATGAAACTAAAGACCTATAAAACAGGGATGGTACGAAACGACAACAAATACCGATGGAAAGAATGGACAGATTTTGATTCTGTTCTCTTATTAAGCGATGTTTGTCCTGATAGTTTTGTTGAAGAAAAATTTGAAAACCGAACAAAAATCTTGAATAGTAAGTCAACATTACTGTCTACTTACAGAGAGAGTTCCGGTATTGCTTGTCTTCAAGAATATAAATTGATCAAATAGAGATAAAGATTTATGAGTATTGCTTCCTTTTCCATCAAACGACCTATTTTCATATCCTCGTTAGTCATCATTATGGTGATTACTGGTTTTATTTCCTTAAAACGAATTGGAGTCGATTTATTCCCCGACATCAACATTCCTTTCGTTGTAGTTTCAACGGTCTATCCTGGGGCTGGACCTGAAGAGATAGAGACTTCGATTTCCAAACCATTGGAAGAAGAACTTAGTTCTATCTCTGGTCTCAAACGGATCACTTCTCGAAACCAAGAAGGGATCTCTATGGTGTTTGCGGAATTCAACCTAACTACAGACATCAAATATGCTGAACAACAAGTTCGGGATAAAACAGCCCGTGTAAAACCGGTATTTCCTGAATCATCCAAAGAACCACTGGTGCAGAGGTTTGATCCTTCGGATCAACCCATCATGCGGATCTCGCTTTTTGCTGATCTCCCAGAAGGGGAACTCTATGATTTAGCAAAAGAAAAAATCAAAACCAAACTAGAACAAGTCAACAACGTCGGTGCTGTAAAAATCATTGGTGGTTCTCGCAGAGAAATCCATATTGAGCTTGATCGAAACAAAATCAATGCCTTCCAAGTTCCTGCTATTTCCATTGGAAACCAAATCAAAAACTCTGGTGTCAATATCCCTGCTGGAAAAGTAGAAGGTGGCGATAAAGAAACTTCGTTTCGAACTGTTGCCAAATACGAATCCTTATCTCAAATTGAAAATACGGTAGTGTCTTTTGGTGGAGAGTTTGGACGTGGGGTTCTTGTGAAGGATCTCGGCCAAGTAAAAGATACCCTCCAGGACCGCCAAACACTTGGTATGTTGTATGCACCGATCAGTGCAGAAGAACATGAAGAACCTTCTATCATTGGAAAATTATTATTCAAATACGATCCACCTAAAAAAGAAAGAGTACAAAAGAAGGCTCTATTCTTAGATGTATATAAACAATCAGGAGCCAACACCGTCGAAGTTGCCGATGGAATTCTCGGTAAAATTGACACCATCAACGCTCAAATCAAAGACCTAAAAGGAACTCCCAAGGTCATTTTGATTCGGGATGGATCCAAATGGATCCGTGCCAATATTGAAGACGTTACCATAGCCATTATTCTTGGGATCTTACTTGCTGTTATCGTAGTGTATCTTTTCCTTGGGAACATTCGTTCGACCCTTATTACTGGGATGGCTCTCCCCAACTCTATGTTAGGTGCCTTTATCATTATGTATGCCATGGGTTTTACCATGAACGTGATGACCCTCCTTGCGCTTTCTCTCGCAGTTGGACTTCTTGTGGATGATGCTATTGTGGTTCGGGAAAATATTTTCCGTAAACTAGAAGAGGGGGAATCTGTCATTGTAGCAGCAAGAAAAGGAACAGAAGAAGTAACACTGGCCGTCATCGGAACTTCCTTAACTGTGATTGCAGTGTTTCTTCCGATTGGGTTTCTTTCAGGAATTGTTGGTCAGTTTTTTAAACAATTTGGTCTGACTGTGGTTTTTGCGATGATCATTTCTTTATTTGATGGTCTGACAGTTGCTCCTATGTTATCTGCTTATTTTGCTGGGAAAACAGACATCCATAAAAAGAAAAACATTGTCTTACGTAACTTTGATAAGTTCCAGAATTTTCTGGACAAAATGTACGGAATCATCATGAAGTTTGCCCTAAAAAAACCTTGGGCAGTCATTTTACTTACATTCCTTACTTTGATTACGAGTATTTTCTCGCTAGCCTTTGTGAAAAAAACCTTTTTACCTGCGAATGACCAAGGTGAGTTTATGGTGAATGTGGAAATGGCACCGGGAACTTCCTTACAGGGAACATCCGAAACGGTAGAACAAATTCAAAACGAAATTATCAAAGCAATTCCTGAATTGGAACTTCTAGCAACTGTTGTCGGTAATAATGATGGAGAATCCAATATTGCCACCATTGGAGTTGCTCTCCTTCCTGCGGAATACCGCAAACGAACCACAGGAGATGTAAAAGACCAAATCCGCGAATTCTTAAAAGCCTACCCGCATGCAAGACCAAAGGTGAACGACTATTCTGCGATAGGTGGTGGGGTACAATACCCATTCAACCTAAATCTCAAAGGGGAAAACTTAAAAGACCTCGAAACATATTCCTTTAAAGTGATGGAAGAATTACGAAAAGTTCCAGACCTAACCGATGTGGATACGACCTACCGAACAGGAAAACCAGAATTCCAAGTGGTGCCAAACCGTGCAAAAATGCAAACAGTGGGAGTTGTTGCAGGTGTGATGGGAGCCGAACTTCGTTACCATATTGAAGGTGGGGAAGTGGCAAAGTATTTGGAAAATGGAATTGAGTATGACGTACGCCTTAGGTTAAAAGAAGAACAACGTAACCTTCGTAAGTCCTTCTATGAAACTAGGGTGCCAAACATCCAAAACAGGCTTATCCCCCTCAGTGCCATTGCGGAGGGAAAGGAAAGTAGTTCTCCTGCAAGGATCATTCGTGAAGACAGGTCTCGAGTCGTTCCGATCAATGCGAATCTTGCTCCGGGAGGAGCGATCGCTTCGGCCTCTGAAGCAGCAGCAAAAATTTTAAAAGATAAATTGCCTCCCCCTCCAGGAATCACATACTCCTTTGTAGGCCAATCGGAAGACTTCAAGGAACTTTTACAAAACATCGTCCTTGCTTTTGGTATGGCACTAATTTTCATTTATCTTGTGTTAGCTTCTCTCTATGAGTCTTTTATCACACCGATTACGATTCTATTTGCTATCCCACCCGCCATTTCCGGTGCTTTCTTTGCACTGGCACTAACCGGTGAGATGCTCAATCTCTTTAGTATGATTGGACTCATTCTCCTTATGGGACTTGTGGCCAAAAACTCCATTCTCCTTGTGGATCACGCCATCTTGGCAATGAAAGAACATGGAATGACAAGGGATGAAGCTATCTTTGATGCGGGATCCAAAAGACTTCGACCGATCTTAATGACTTCCCTTGCGATGATTGCGGGAACTCTTCCGATTGCCTTAGGCATAGGAGAAGCATCTAAATCAAGAACGGCGATGGGGATAGCGATCATTGGGGGTCTCGTTCTTTCAACACTCATCACTCTGATTGTAGTGCCTGCGGTGTTTGGATACATTGATCGGTTTCGTGAAAAAATTGAAGGTGCCTTCCGCCCTGATTTTGAAATCCGCCCGGAGGATTTAGAGGACTAAGCACAAAACTTACTGATTCCTCGGCATAAATTTAAACTTGCCCAAACTTTGAATTCGGCGTTCTCTTGCTTACATGTCCAGCGAACGCCGAATCTACAAACGAATCTCCGAAAAAGTCCATCTCACATACCGGGTGATCCAATCAGGGGCCGGTGAGGCTCAGTTTTTACCCAAAGACAAAGGGGAAGGCGAATCCCAAGATATTTCTGAGGGTGGACTACTTTTTCGAACCAAAGAACCCATGTCTCTTGGAACCAGGTTGGAATTAGAATTAAGATTCCCTGATGTTAAGTACGTTTTGTATCCTAAAGCAAAGGTCGTTCGATTGGAAGAGTTTGGAGAGGGTGCTTTTTACGAAGTGGGTCTTGAATTCAACCAGATGTTTGATGATGACCAAAAACTTTTGTTAGAACACATTAGCCGATTAGAAATTTAGAATTTTATGTTCCACTTTCTTAAACAATTGATTGGCATTTAATTAGAATATTCCCATGTTTCATAGGATTTTTGTTTTTTTTCGCGGGAATCCTTTGGATCCAATTTCCCTTCTTGCAGTTTACTCCGAAATCATCAGTAAACTATACTTCCTTGGTTTTGCCTATTGTCTAGCTTACATTCAGAGTGTGTATTTAGAATGGAACGCTCCTGATGAAACCAATTGTATTTTATCTGCCATAGAACTTGCGCTTAGCATCATACTTGTTTTCACTTCTTTTTTTTATAGACGGATCTTTAAGTTTGCACCCATCCTTGTCCGTTTGACTTTTTTTCTTTTGGTTCTTGTGGAAATAGAAACAGGATTTCATGATCCTACCATCCCTTATTTTGATCCCAGGAATTGGCTAACCATTACGGCCCTCCTTGCCACTTCTTCTTTCTTTTATCCAGGTCTTGTCTGGCAGTACATTTTAGAATGGTCTTTGGTTTTATTGATTTATATTTTCCGTGTTTACTTTGCCAACCAAACTGTCATTCCGCTTGAAACTTGGCGAGAAATGTCGACGATTTTCCCATTGTTTCTTGTAGCCTTCTTTTTAAACCACTGGTGGTTTCGAACTCGATACATAGCCGCCTACCGTGGTATGTTGCTCGAAGAAAAACGTAGAACATTTTTTCAAGATATCCACGACAGTTTGGGTTCTGAGCTTACAGACTTAGTCCTACTCAGCCAAAAGTTGGAAAAAACTCCAACCGAGATTACAACAACGCAGTTACAAAAACTAAAACAGCTTTCAGAGTCCGCTCTCCAGTCTTTACGAACACAAGTACAAGAAGAAGACCAAAGAGATTTGTTCCAGGAATCTTTGTTAGATGGTATGAAGTTATTAATCAAAAAACGTTACAAACTTGTGGGTCGGAATATAGAATTGGAATGGGATTCTATAGAGGAAGATACTATTATAAAAATCATCGAACCAGAAGTGGCTCACCATCTCATACAAATCTTTAAAGAAGTTACAACCAATGACTTACGTTATGGTACAGGAACTTCAAAATGGAAAATAGACCTTAACCAAGAACACATGTTTTTGCAATTTTCTTCTGAATCCCAAACTTTATCAGAGAAAGAAAAGACTGGTCCGCAAGTTTTACTATCTGATAAGGTTGGAACAGGTATCGGTGAAAGAGGGTTACACCAAAGAATTAAATCGTTGAATGGAGAGATTAGGATCCACGATTCTCCGTACCAAATTAATATCAAACTTCCGATAGGGCATTTTGAACTATGAAATCCATTACCATCGGAATCATCGAAGATAATTTAGATTTTTTGCAATCGTTATCTGGAGTATTAGTACAAAATCCGAATCTTAATTTAACTACTTGGAATTCTGCGGAAGCGTTTTGGGCAAGTGGTAAGTCCAAAGAATGGGACCTACTGATTTTAGATATTGGACTTCCAGGTATGAGTGGAATTGATGTATTAAAAACTTACCATACTGTTGAATCTAGAAAAAGCCTAGTGATCTCTTCCTTACAAACAGATGATGCCATCTTTTCGGCCCTTAGGAATGGAGCTTCGGGTTATATTTGGAAATCAGAATTGGATTCTTTACATGACACCATCCAAACTTTACTCGATGGGGGGAGTGTGATTTCACCTTCGATAGCAGCAAAAGTATTGTTATCTTTTCGTAAACCCCAAGCCAAAGCCGATTCTCTTGGAGTGGGTGTGGAAGTATTAACACCGCGAGAGAGACAAATTTTGGAACTTATTGTAGAAGGAGACAACCCTCATCAAATTGGTTCCTTATTTGGAACTACTGTAGGGACCGTACGCCAACAAATCAAAACAATCTATAAAAAACTCCAAGTGAATACTAGAGTCCAAATGCTGAAAAAAGCCCGACAGTTCGGAATCTTTTGAATTGATAGGAACATCCAAATTTATACCATCTGGTAAATGGACAAAGGGCTGGGAATCTAGTATCCTAAAAGGATCGACTTACCAAAATACAAACAAACGGGACTAGAGTATGTAGATCGGATCTCAGCTCTTATCATAAAACTAAGACTGGTTTTGTGGTTTGGAGTGTACTTTGTCCTCGTGTTTTTTATGAACTGGGTTTTTTAAGCCAAGTTTCCTGCCAAAAAACAAGTTTGTGAATTTCTAAATTACCCCTTTCTCCTGGTTTTTATACCATCTGGTAGATAGACAATCCGATGGATTTTCGTTATGATGAGTTGGTTGAATCCAGTCTTTGACGCTTTGACTGGTGACTAGCGTACAATTTCCATTAAAAATTCATTGCCCATGCAAATGCCATCGAGTCAAAAACCCGGTGGTATTTTTTTATGTATCCATCAAATGTTTGATTTCTTTCAGTAAAGTGGACTTACCGGACATTAATTTTTTCTCGGATTCTAGTATTGATTCTTTTTTGCCAGGGCGAGCAAAATACTTTTCGAGTACTACTTCCTTGAGAGTTTCTTCAAACCACATTCGGGTTTGGTCTTCTCGATTTTTCGCATAATACCCGTTTGTTTTTGTTGTAGAAACATAATCCAAAATCAGATTCCAAATTTCTTCAATTCCTTTTCCCCCGATCCCACTACAAGTGGTGGCTCTCGGTGTCCACTTGGATTCGGGAGCGGGAAATAGGTGAAGGGCCGATTCATATTCGACCCTTGCTCTCATAGCAAAGGGTTCGTTTGCCCCATCCGCTTTATTGATTGCAATGAGGTCTGCCATCTCCATAATTCCTCGTTTGATCCCTTGGAGTTCGTCCCCAGCCCCTGCGAGCATCAGTAGTAAAAAGAAATCCACCATAGAGTGGACTTGGGTTTCCGATTGTCCAACACCTACTGTTTCAATAATGATAGTATCAAAACCTGCGGCTTCACAGAGATACATAGATTCCCTAGTTTTTCTGGCGACACCTCCCAAAGAACCACTGCTAGGTGAAGGGCGAATGAAGGCATTGGCAGATTTAGAAAGGATTTCCATCCTTGTTTTGTCTCCCAAAATAGAACCTTTGGTTCTTTGGCTACTGGGATCAATGGCAAGTACTGCAAGTTTATGATTTTTTTCGAGAAGGTAACTTCCAAAACTTTCGATGAAAGTGGATTTCCCAACACCGGGGACTCCAGTGATTCCAATCCGAACGGAATTACCCACCTTAGGCATTACCAGCTCCAAAATGGCTTGGGCCTTGTCGTTATGAGCTTCTAAATTACTTTCTACTAGAGTGATGGCTTTGGAAAGGTGAGTGCGGTTCCCTGATACAATTCCTTCCGCCAGTTCTTCTGCAGTGGTTTCTTTACGAGTGAGGGTCTTTCGTTGGTCACGAATGTAGGGAGAAATGGCCGGGGCATCAGCGACACCGGGGTTGACGGAAAGAGCCGACTTTGGATTTGGGTCCGGTTCTTTCTGATTCTTTATGCCCCTGTCCTCGTTTGGTGATTCCATAATAGCCTTATGATTCTTTGTTTAAGGAAAAAAACCAAAAACACCGATTGCAAAATAGACAAATCGGTGTTTGGTGGCTTTATCCTTTTTTAATTCTTAAGCGGCTCTTCTTTCGCCAAGAAGGATATTCAGAATTTGTTTGGCCGCTTCTGAAATCACAGTCCCTGGTCCAAAAATGGCAGTAGCTCCCGATTTGTAGAGGAAGTCGTAGTCTTGCGCGGGAATCACTCCCCCCACCACTACGAGCACATCTTCGGCACCGAGTTTCTTTAATTCCTCAATCACTTGCGGAACTAAAGTTTTGTGACCGGCAGCAAGAGAAGACACACCTAAGATATGGCAATCGTTTTCTACGACTTGTTTTGCGACTTCAGCAGGTGTTTGGAATAGAGGCCCGATATCAACGTCAAAGCCCATGTCCGCAAAACTAGTAGAGATCACTTTGGCACCACGGTCATGTCCATCTTGGCCCATTTTGGCTACCATGATCCGTGGGCGACGGCCTTCTAGTTTGGCAAATTCATCCGCAAGGGACCTTGCTTCCAGATACCCTTTGTCTTCGGAAATTTCGGAAGAATACACTCCTGAGATAGAACGAATCACTGCTTTGTACCTCCCGAATACTTTTTCCATGGCATAAGAAATTTCACCAAGAGAAGCCCGTTTTCTTGCTGCATCCACTGCCAGTTCCAAAAGGTTTCCCTCTCCGGTTTCAGCACATTTCGTGATGGCATTTAACGCAGCATCAACGGCCGAACTATCGCGGTCTTTTTTCATTTGTTCCAAACGTTTGATTTGGGCAATCCGAACCGCAGTATTATCAATGTCTAAAATATCAATCGGTGCTTCCTTATCTAAACGGAAACGGTTCACTCCCACAATCACATCTTTGCCAGAATCGATGCGTGCCTGTTTTCTTGCGGATGCTTCTTCAATTCGCATCTTAGGAATTCCAGTTTCAATCGCCTCTGCCATGCCACCTAACTTTTGTACTTCGAGAATCAGATTCCATGCCTTGTGTACTAAGTCATTGGTGAGTTTTTCTACATAGAAGGAGCCACCCCATGGATCAATCACTCTGTGGATATTGGTTTCTTCTTGTAAGTAGATTTGTGTATTTCTTGCAATCCTTGCAGAGAAGTCAGTGGGAAGGGCAATGGCTTCGTCTAGGGCATTGGTATGTAAAGACTGAGTGTGGCCAAGTGCCGCGGCCATTGCTTCTATACAAGTTCTTCCCACATTGTTGAAAGGGTCCTGTTCTGTGAGTGACCAACCTGAGGTTTGGCAGTGGGTTCGTAACGCCAAAGATTTGTTAGACTTTGGTTGGAATTGTTTGACGATCTTTGCCCAAAGAAGCCTTCCCGCTCGCATCTTCGCAATTTCCATAAAATGGTTCATACCAATGGCCCAAAAGAAAGAGAGGCGCGGAGCAAACTCATCGACGGAAAGGCCAGAAGCAATCCCTGTTTTGATGTATTCCCAACCATCCGCTAGAGTATAAGCAAGTTCTAAATCGGCAGTGGCTCCGGCTTCTTGCATATGGTATCCAGAGATGGAAATGGAGTTAAATTTGGGCATGTATTTGGAAGTATAACCAAAGATATCCGCAATGATTTTCATAGAATGTTTCGGTGGGTAAATGTAAGTGTTACGCACCATAAACTCTTTCAAAATATCATTTTGAATTGTGCCAGAGAGTTTGTCTTTCGAGACACCTTGTTCTTCGGCGGCAACAATATAAAAGGCAAGAACAGGAATGACGGCCCCATTCATCGTCATGGAAACGGACATTTGGTCGAGTGGAATTTGGTCGAAGAGGATCTTCATATCCAAAACTGAATCAATCGCCACACCGGCCTTTCCTACATCTCCTACCACTCGTTCGTGGTCTGAGTCGTATCCACGGTGAGTGGCAAGGTCAAAGGCAACAGAAAGTCCCTTTTGACCAGCAGCTAAGTTTCTACGATAAAAAGCGTTGGATTCTTCGGCTGTGGAAAACCCGGCATACTGGCGCACCGTCCAGGGTTTGTTCACATACATTGTGGAATAGGGCCCTCGTAAATAAGGAGGGATCCCTGCTGCATAGTTTAAGTGTTCCATTCCTTCCAAGTCTGCTTTCGCATAACGAGACTGAATGGAAATTCCTTCCGCAGTTTGCCAAAGGGAAATGGCCTTTGGATCAGGTTTGTTGGAACCGAAAGAAAGAGGAAGTTTTGCAAAATTTGGTTTGTTCATTTTATCTCCCGATCCATTTGGTTTGGGCTTTTTCCATAAATTCCACGATGTTTCGTTTCATATGGATGAAGTCGTCGATTCCGAGGGACTCGGCTTGTGTGATGAGATCTTTTGGATACCCGGCAAGTAACTTCCAAGAGTTTGGCAATTGGGCTTTCATCTCATTGGCAAATTCGGGGAGGTAGTTCGCATACTCTTCGTCAGACGAACATAAGACTACAATTTCAGCCCCTAGTTCTTTTGCCCGACTAACTCCTTCTTTTACCGTAGGAAATCCTAAAGAATCTATAATTTCATAACCGAGGCAACCAAGGAAGTTGGAACTAAAACCAGCTCTTGCTTTACGCATCGTTAAATCACCTATGGTGAGTAAAAATATCTTTGGTAATGTTTTGCCAGAAGACACGTGGACATCGGTGATATTTCTCCATTTGTCAAATTCGTAGGAAAGGCGAATAGGGGCCAAACGTTCGTAAGTTGACGAGCTAGAAAAGTTTTTAAGTTTGGATGTCACTTCTAAAGAAGTCGAGAGTTCAGGGTGTCTTTCCGATGGAAGCGGGTATTGGTTTGTACCAAGCAGGATTTCTTTTTTGGTAGCTAGGGCATTTCTTTTTTTATCGGCCCGTTCCCTGATTTCTTTTTGGATCTTTCCTTGTTTCAAAGACTCTCCAAATCCACCTTCTGTTTCCAGAGTTTGGAATTTGGACCAAGCAGTTTCTGCTAGTTTTTTTGTCAGGACTTCAAGATAATAAGAACCGGCTGCTGGATCTTCCACTTTATCGAGGAAGGATTCATAACGAAGTAAGAGTTGTGAGTTTCTTGCAATCCGTTTGCCTAACTCCTGTTGTGCGGAGTATTCAGAATCAAAAGGTAATACGGAAACAAAATCGGCTCCTCCCATTACAGCAGACATAGCCGAGGTAGTTCCTCGCAACATGTTTACATAAGGATCGTAAGCTGTGAATTGAAAGCTGGAGGTGCGTGCCACAAGAAGTGCCGGAACTGTTTCACCAAGCCCTGGTTTGTAGGCATTTAAAATTTCTGTCCAGAGAATTCGCATGGCTCGGAACTTTGCAATTTCTGTAAAGTAATCGGAACCAATTCCCATCCAAAACCAGAGGTTAGCTGCTGCGTCTTCGATAGAAACCCCAGCATCCAGGTGGCGGTTTAAATAATCTACTCCCCAAGAAAGTGAATAGGCCAGTTCCTGCCCAATAGAAGCACCGGCATCTCGTAAGGTATAACTGTGGATCCCAACGCCGGCAAATCCTTTGGTTCCGGAAAGGTTAGAAAATGATTTCCCAATCGTTGATTCATCGCATCCAAGTTCCCCACATAAAAGGGCAGTGCCATAAGGATCAAAATCACCAAGTACAGTGTTATGCGAAGGTATAAGTTTTTTGAGTGAGTCAGTAAAATTGATAGTTCTTGTTGCCAGAGAAAAGATTAAGGGAAGGCTTCCGGTAAGGCCCGCCAGTTTTTCTA
This sequence comes from Leptospira terpstrae serovar Hualin str. LT 11-33 = ATCC 700639, assembly GCF_000332495.1. Classification (NCBI taxonomy): domain Bacteria; kingdom Pseudomonadati; phylum Spirochaetota; class Leptospiria; order Leptospirales; family Leptospiraceae; genus Leptospira; species Leptospira terpstrae. Next base: position 210,388 of record NZ_AOGW02000023.1, read on the forward strand.
AATCAGCGGTTGTGTTGATTTTTAAACCAAAGAGATTTCCGTTTTCTTCATGGGAGATAAGGACTGCAGCATCAGCGCCTTTTTTGGGGAGGTCGGTCAATTCCTGTTCGGAAGTTACTGTTTCCGTTACATTCCAACCTGAAGATCGTTTGTAAACTCTTGGTAGGTCAGTAATATCTTCTTTGCGGTAGAAGGGTTCAATTTTGAAACCTTCCTCTGTTTCCCAAGTGACTTTGTCCCAAGGGTTTCCTTTTAAATCTTTAAGGATTTGGTTTTTCCAATCCTCAGTCGAAACTTCAGGGAAGTCTGAAAATAAAAATTCGTTCAATTTATTCCTCTACGATTTGGTAATCTTCCATATAACCGGGGAAGTCGCCTAACCCACGTGTGAAGGTGAATTTCGCTGGGTAAACCACAAGGCGTCTTCCAGATTGCAAAAAAGTTCCAGACAAAAGTGTGAAAGGGGAGGCAACGATAAAGGCTGCGGTTCCGAGTAGGGTACCTGCAAGTCCCATCGGACGGGCCACCATCAAATCAATCAACATTTCACCACCGGAGGGGACTTCTCTTGCGGACAAAGTCTGGGTCCATAGGAGACAGATTAAGAAAAGGATGGACAAGGGTCGTGTTTGTTTCATAGGCTGATCACTCGGGCTTTCCATCTGATGAAATCTCGAGAATGATCTCCCTGTAAAGTAAGAAATATGGCTAAAGAAATTGTTTTGTTTGTTCTCTATTCTGTTGTGCATCTTTTTGCGATCGCTACGATCACAAAACAGGATGCCCTCTATCTCCCTTCCAAAATCATTCCCATTTTGATTCTCATCGTAGCACTCTTTCGCTACTTTCCGAGTTTAGAAAAGAGGGGAAAATTGGTGGCAGTAGGCCTTGTGTTTTCCCTTTTTGGAGATAGCTTTCTTGCACTTCCCAAAGAAGGATTTTTTGTTTTTGGACTTGGCTCCTTTCTCATAGCACAATTGATCTATTCTTATGCGTTCACATTAGACTCAAAAGTGAAACCTCTATTAGCGATCCCTTTTTTACTTTTTGGTAGTTCTTTCTTTTTAGTGCTCGTGCCAAAACTTGGATCTCTCCTCATTCCTGTCGGTGTTTACATCTCTGCCATTTGCCTTATGGGTTGGCGTGCTGCGGCAAGAAATTCTGTATCAAAACCTTTTTACTTAGGTTTGTTTGGGGCTTTGGTTTTTATCCTTTCGGACTCTATCATCGCCTATTCTATGTTTCTAAAACCGGAAATGGACAGATTCACAGCTTCTATGGGAATTATGATAACATATTATATTGCTCAAGTGCTCATCTATTCTGCCACAAAGTCGGAAGAGTTGGATGTTCAATCAGTGAAAAATACTTGATTCACATTAAACTCACGAGTATCGTATTTATGGTTTTAAAAAACCGGGGAATGGGATTATGAAATCACTAAAAAAAACATCCTTTATTGAGGCAGTTGCTGCCGCAATTGAACATGAAGTTCAATGTTTCAATTTTTATTTAAAACTTTCCGAAAGTTTACCGGAAGGCCAAATTAGAGAACTTTTCAGCCAACTCGCGTTAGATGGTGATGAGCATATTAAATTTATAAAAGACATTTATAAAAGTGCCGAAGGAAAAGAACTTCCTAACTTAAAACAACTTTCTGAGATTGAAAAATTTCATTCTTCCACCATCCAAAAGGTAATGGACCGGTTAGATCGGAACAAAAACGAAGAAGTGAAAGCAGATGAAAAAAAAGCACTGGAACTTGCAATTAGAGAAGGGGAAGATGCGCGTAATTTTTACGCTACTATCCGAAACAAATTCCAAGATCCAAAAATCAATTTGTTATTCCAAAAGTTAGCCAACTTCAACGAGTCCAATAACTCTCTCCTAGAAGCACAAGCCATGGCAATGGAACAGTCTACTCCTGCGGACCAAGTGTTTTATTGGGAAGATGAAGCTCTCATGGAAGAAGTCAATCGTCCTACTAAGTCGTATGCAAAACCAAAAGCCTCTAAACCTGCACAGAAAACGGTGAAAGTAGCACAAAAACCATCGGCTAAAAAAACTTCTAAACCTGCAAAACCAGCAAACAAGAAGTCGGCGAAGAAAGCTGTGAAAAAGGCAGCCAAAAAAGTCGTAAAAAAAGCAGCAGCGAAACCAAAAACAAAACCCGCTAAGAAAAAAGGTAAGAAAAAATAGTGAAATACCAAGTAACTCATACATTTCCCGTTTCTCTCGATAAACTCTTACATGCAAGAGAAGAGAGATACAAACACCTAGATCAGTTTCCTGATTTAAAAAATGTAACTCTATTGGAAGAAACGAAGGACGGGAATATCATTCGCCAAAAACGGAAAGTGAGTTTGGAAGGTTCAATGCCTGCTGTTCTTTCGGCAGCACTGAACGACCTCTCTCTTTTGGAAGAATCCACTTTTGACATTACTACCAATACTCATGAATTTAAAATCTCTCCTCCCGGAAAAGACAATGTATTTGTGATCAAAGGGAAAAGTAAATACGAAGCGAACGGAGCCGAATCCAAACGGTCTTACGACGTAGATGTTGTTTCTAGTCTTCTATTTGTTTCTCCCATTGTGGAAAAGGCAATTGAAGAAATTCACAAACACAGTTTGGAAAAAGACAGAAAATCCATCGCCAAATTTCTGGGGGTCGAAACTTAAGTAAGAAGTGAAGTCTTCTTCTCCTACGTTTTTACGATCTGTATTGGAACTCAATTTGACGATCCTCATTATGGGGAACGTCACTTTGTTTGCCAAACTCCTTCCCTTTCCTGCAGTTACCATCATCTCTGGTAGAGCCTTTTTTTCCGTAATCATTCTTGGCCTTTTCTTTTGGCTTCGTGGTAAGTCGGTTTCTTACCGAAGTTTTAAGGACTTTTTGTTTGTATTCGGCATAGGGATTCTTTTTGCTCTGCACTGGGTGACTTATTTTCATTCCATCCAAGTATCCACAGTGGCTGTGGGGATGTTGTCTCTTTTCACCTATCCTGTGTTTTCTGCCATATTAGAGCCATTGTTTGGTGGGAAGCGACCCGATCCTTTTGCTTTCTTTTTGGCACTATTTTCCTTTTTTGGCCTATTTCTCATTGTGCCTGATCTTTCTTGGGACAACCAAATGTTCCAAGGAGTCGTTTGGGGTGTGGTATCCGCAGTATTGTATGCCATTCGCAATTTGCTCACGAAAGAAATGCATGTTCACTATCCCAGTGCGCAAATCCTCTTTACCCAACTGATCGCAACTACCATTGTTTTACTTCCCTTTGCCGATGGACTTTTTGTGATGCTGGCAGAACCGAAATATTTACTTTTCCAAGTGGTTTTAGCTGGGATCTTCACTTCGCTTGCTCATACCATTTGGATTCGTAGTTTATCGAATTTATCTGTGACTACAGCTGGAACTTTGTCCACTTTAAGTCCAATTTACGGTAGTTTGGCGGCATGGTATTTTTTGGGAGAGGTGCCACCCGAAAGGCTTTGGTTAGGTGGTGGTGTGATTTTGTTTTGTGCGATCCTCGAAGTGTTTCGCAAACAAGCAGAGAGTGGTAAAAGGGAAAAAGAGAATCTAACATAAAGAATTTCTTTATCTCTCATTACCTATAGTACGATGTGAGGTTACACACTTGGGCTGTATTTGACTAACAACTCTTCTAGAATTTTAGACGGTGTTTCAAAGTATGGATGGTCACGAAAGATATCTTCATACTCTCTTCTATGAAAATCTTCGTATTCGCATTGGATTTCGCCTACTTGTTCTTTTAATCTGCGAACATGTGGTGCAAAAAACCTTGGATTTTTTGGATCAATCCAACCACTACTTTGGAAACTTTTCATTTTTTTAGAACAGCGGCAAGGATTACTTTCTTTAACAAGTCCACACTGGTTGTCCATAAATCGATACAAATCCTGTCTTGCTCGGCTCACTCGTTTGCGAAATGCATCATGCGAAATCCCAATGATATCAGCACTTTCCTTATCACTTAGTCCCATAAGGTCAGCAAGGATCAATGCCATTCTTTGTTCTCTGTCAAGACAAAGTAACATTCCCAAAGTACAAGAGGCTTTTGCTTCTTCGACAAGGACTATGTTTTCTGGATTGGAAAGTTCATTTGCCTGTAATTCAATGTCTGGCATAACATTTAGTTCCTTCGCATAACCAGAAAAACCAGTGGTAATTTCTTCTAGTTTCCCTCGTTTCCCATTTAACGCATGGTTGACGGCAATACGATAGGCCCAAGTTCTAAAACTTGCACGTGTTGGATCATAGGCGGCAAGATTCGTTGCAATTTTCAAAAGTACTTCCTGGGTTGCATCTTCCGATTCTTGCGGATTGAGTAAAACTCTTCGAATCACATTGTAGATCCAAGATTGGATCTCAGAAAGTAAGGACTCGAGAGCACGGCGGTCTCCCGTCCGTGCCTTTTCGATGCGAGTGAGTTCTTCTTCGCTATTGGTTTTCATTAGAGTGATTGCCGTTCAAACATTTCAAAGACCAATGTTTGTTTCATCAAGGCGAAAAATTCTTTCCCTATTTCTGTAGATTGTATATTTTCTCCCGCTTTGTGACAATCCTCAACGTTTTCCCAATACAAAAGATCCAACATAATTCCCTCTCTTGTTTTGGATTGGAAGGCTCGCCAAGCTAGGAAACCTTTTTCTTTTTGCAAAAGGGGTAACATTACCTTACGCATTTTGTGGTATTTTTCTGAATCTTCGCTAGCACATTCAACGATTGCAATTTCAATCGCGGTGGATTTTGGTAAACTTTCCAAGGTGAGTAAATCTTGGCCTTGGTCTTTTAGACTGTCTAACATGGGTTTCTCCTTTAGTGAGGGAAGGATCCCTCTGATAAGGGATACCCAGGAAAGGGAAGGTTGTGACAAAGATGTGAAAAAAAAATTTCGTTTTAGGAAGACTGTGAATTGAGATTTCCCAGTTTCACAGTCGTTCCCACTGACAAATTCAATCTGTATCAAAACCTAACAAAAATTCTCCGAATAGGGTTTGACATACATTCTATTTTCTGATTCTTAATCTCTCCTTGTAGAAATAATAAATTTCTGCAAAGGAGCAAATTTTGAAAAAAATTAGTTTAATCATCGCTTTGGCAGTTTCTGTCTTTGTTTTCCACTGCCAATCAGGCGAAAAAACAACTCTAGAGGATTCAAGGACGATTTTAGAAGGGAATTGGGTGTTAACGAACAATTGCGTCAGAGACCCGAGTCCAAATCCTGCTGCGTGGCTTATCATTAGTAACAATCGGGATATCAAGTCTTGTTATAAAAGCACTAGTTCTGTTGTGAAGGGGCTCCTAATCAAACAAAGTGAAGGAAATTATAACATTGATTGGCAAGAAGGCCCAGCATCGACTGCTCAGTATCCCGTGGGTGGAACTTTGAATCTTTTCGGAATGACTACGCAAAGTTCTACCGTTTGTTATACTCGCGTTAAAGGAACTAAATACAATCCTCCTGCTTTTTGTAAGTGAAGAGGATTGGAGTGTAAAGCGGGATCGCCTAATGGATAGAATACGGATATAAAAATCCATTGGCGAGGCGCCCAGAAATTTTCTAAAATTCTAAATCATTCATGTAAGTGGTGGATGACTTGGATGAGTTTCTCTTGCACTTCTTTGGCGATTTTTTCGAGTTCGGGATTCTGAACTAATTTTGTCATAGTCATGGGATCAAAGATAGACACTTTGGTTTCCCCATTTTTTTCTTCTGTGACAACTACGTTGCAAGGGAGTAAAAGTCCAATTTCATCGGCAGTTTGGAGCGCTTTGTGCGCAAAACTAGGGTTACATGCTCCGAGGATCGTATAACGTTTAAAATCGACTCCGATTTTTTCTTTGAGGGTTTGTTTGACGTCGATGGTGGTAAGAACTCCGAAACCCTCTTTTTTGAGTGCTTCGGTTGTGTCGGTGATGGTTTCTTCAAAACTCTTTTTTCTGTGAACGGTTAGTCCTAACATAAATCCTCCGTTGTCCTATACCCCATAGGGTATAGATGTCAAAACGAAGTTGCAAGAGATTTTTACTTAGGTTTTGAAAAAGATCATTCTTTTTTCGGGAGTTTTTGCATCTCTTCTACACTTGGAAGTTGGTTTGACATGTGACGGATCTCCCCTGTAGAATTGAGAAGAAAGTATTGGGGGAGTGGGTCTGTTTTTAAAGAGGCAAACCGATCATCCAAAATTAGGGTTTGGAATTCCTGTTCTCTCGGTGTATAGTTGAGTAAGACATAGGTGCCAAGGTCTGGTTTTCCTTCCCCACATTCGAGCCCTTGCAACATCTCACATCGAGATTTTGTCACTGCAAGGAGAATGAGTTTTCCTTCACGAGAAGCCTGGCCAAATGCGAAGGATTTGTTATGGCCCCAATGAATTTCTTCACTCACCATTTCGTTGATTTTGATATAACCATATACGAGTAGTAAAATAAAAAGTGGCATGGATAAAAAACCAACTAGGTAAAAAACACGGGAATATTTCTGCATACTAGGCAATGGAACCTAAGGGTCTCGTTCCCGCCAAGTTGAATTTTTAATCTTTACTAAACCCAAATTTTCAAAAAAAACTACACCTTCTTCTTCCTGTATCAAATCTGGTTTAAAGAGAGAAACCTTAGGAGAAATCAATGGAGATTTGGTATACCGAAAAATTGGAATTAGAAAAAGGCCGCGCTGTGAGTTACCGGGTAACAAAAACAATCGAAAGCCTACAATCTCCGTTCCAAAAAATCGATATTTTTGAAACACAATCCTTTGGTAGAATGTTTACACTTGATGGTGTAACAATGGTTACAAACAAGGATGAACATTCTTATCATGAAATGATTGCCCATATCCCCATGATGAGCCATCCTAACCCAGAATCCGTCCTTGTGATCGGAGGTGGAGATGGGGGAACGGTTCGAGAAGTTTTGAAACACCCTTCTGTCAAAGAAGTTGTGTTATGCGAGATTGACAAAGCTGTAGTAGATATCAGTTATAAATACTTCCCTGAATGTGCTGATGCCATGAAAGACCCTAAGGTCATCCATTATTATGATGACGGGGCAAAATTTGCACGAGACAACAAAGGCCGCTTTGATGTGATTCTTGTGGATTCCAGTGATCCAGTGGGACCTGCCGAAGTCCTTTTTAAAGAACCATTCTTTCGTGATATGGCAAGTGCTTTAAAACCAACAGGTATCATTGCCACACAAGCGGAATCTTTTTGGTATCATGGAGATGTGATCTCTTCACTCTTTGATTTTATTCCAAAAATTTTTCCTGAATATGGATATTATTACACTACCATCCCTACGTATCCTTCGGGTATCATTGGATTTACTTTTTTATCCAATGCGATTGATCCTTATTCGGTAACTCCAGATCCAAAACGTGTTCCCAAAGGACTCAAATACTACAGTCCAGAAATTCACAAAGCGGCTTTTGTTCTTCCTGAATTTGCAAAAGCTTATATCAAACGAAAAGGATAAATCTTTGTGAAATGGTTTTCTGTTTTCTTTTTCCTATTCTCAGTTTTTTCTCTGACAAGGCCCGAATCCCTTTGGGCCGGGGAAACAAGAGCAACAAAATTGGAATTAGAAGCAGAATCTTATGAGGGACGTGGGTATCCAAAAAAAGCGGAAGAACTTCGTGCCAAAGTAAAACGAATTCGTTCCGATCAATTTAGTGAACGAAACCACGAGCCAAATTATCCCATCACCTCGAATCTCCCAGCTACTAATAAAGGTTCTTTAGAATTCAACCAGGGAACTTGGGAAATTGGAATCAGGCTTATGGGGCAGGGTGGTGCTTTTACTTCCGGAAATGATTGGGCAAACGATAATGGTAGAGTTGCATTTCAAGCTGGCACACCGTATTTTCCTCGTTCGGCGATAGGTTATCAAAATATACGATCCCTTCCTTTTACTTATGATTTAGAAAAACAACAAGGATCGGGTTCGATTTCTCCGAAAGTAGCTTACAAACATAAATCAGCGAAGTGGGGATTAGAGTATGTATACTACCAATTCCAAACTTCTACGGATTATCTTTCTTATGGATTTATCGGAGGTTTGCAGTTTGCTCATCATTCCGATCGACTTAATAGCGCCGAACATAAGTTAGTTGTTAAAATCTATGAAGAGTATTCAAAAGATTTTGGCTATAGTTGGGATTTTGGAATTCGAACCGGATCTTTTCATACCAATTCGGTATTTACTTCACAGTCTTTGGGGCAAACGGGTCTTATGCGAGATTCAATGCGGTATATAGCTCCAAGTGCTGGGTTCCGATTTTATCACAGGGTCCAAGAAGAGTTTTCTTATGATATAGGAGGGGATATGTTTATCACCCCTCTTGGAAGGCTTAATTACCGAAGGGATATGGCAACTGGAAATGGAGGGCTTTCTCGTTTCGCAGAATCCCAAGTTTCTGCCGGAGAAGCGTATTCATTATTTTCAGAAAAACCACTACAGACTTCTGTTGTTGGACTAGACATTCTGGCACAAGCCAATTGGACTCCGCTCACACATCATAAATTTCAGTTAGGATTTCAGGTGATTCAATACATTTGGAGGGCCAATGAATCTACGGCTCCCGGCATTCGCGCTTTGAATCAGGAGTCCTTTGTTTCAGGAGTTCGAGATTATTATTTAAGTTCGGCTTTCTATGAAGCAGATGGAACAGACAAACGTTCTTCTCGGGTTTATGCCATTTCGAATTTTTTCATCGGATATACTTATGTATTTTAGAGTTTGTATTTCTACGATATCTCTTTTGTCGGTTTGTTTTTTTACCTTGGGCTGTGGGATTTCCCTTCGAGTTTACAGACCTTTTCCTAAGGAAACAGCTTTTGAATATGTTAAAAAAATGGATCATATTCAAATCTTTGTGAAAGAAGAGAACCGAATGAAAATGGGGGTTTATGATGGGTATTTTTTTAACCCAGAAGGACTTCCCAATGAATATGGTCCCTTATCTTATTTGATTCGAAAGGAACTTTCTATGCGAGGGAACCGTTATCCTTTGTTACTCGATAGAGGAGGGAAGATTTTTGTCGACGAATTTCAATTAGTCTCTCTTGACAGGTGTTCTAAAAACTTAAGTTTTGTTAAATTGAAAGTAAGAATCCAAATCGCAAACAATGGAGAAGAACAGTTTTCTTACTATGACGAGATCGATTCTAGGGTAACCAATTGTTATCTCACAGGGAGTGTCTTAACGGTAGTCCCACTTCTTTGGTATGTGCCATACAACGGATTTCGAGGAAACAGAGAAGACCAATTGAATCAACTGGGTAGAAATTCACTTTCAGAATTTTTTACTAAGTTGGAGGTTTTATCAGGGTATAACGGTAGTTCCCCGATCGAGGAGAATCAACCGCTAGAACCACAACCTGTGAAACCAAAACAAATTCCCACCAAACAAGAACCAGTGGATCCAAAACTAAAGGAAATTCTCGAGAGTCTATGAAATTCCAAACTCTTGTCATTCTATTTTGGATTGGGTTAAACCTCACAAACTGTTATTCTTTGGAGAAACCATACAATTATGGAAACCCATACCTACCGAGCCCTGAATTTACAGAAGACGACCCACAATTTGAAGAAGGGGAACCGGTTTGGATTTTGGACCAAACAGGAAATTGGATTTTTTCTCTTCCTTCCAAGTTAGTACTTTGGAATTTAAAAGCAGACAACCATTACATTTCAAAAGAGACAAAAGACTATTTGATCCGTTATATTAAAGAAAATAATTTGCGTGATGTGAAGGTACGTTTCAATCAATATGCACCTCTTTCTGAATGGAAACGACTTCCGAAAAATAAAAATATCAATCCTGTAGTCCGGTATTTTTTTGGATCGATTTCATTACTTGCTTATACTTTTCTTCCTGGTCGGTTGTTTGCAGGAACCATTGGTGGAGATCATTATAATTCTTTTACAAACACAATCAATGTATACTCTGATTTACCTCCTGTTGTCATCCATGAAGGTGGGCATGCCAAAGACTTTGCGCAAAGAGAAAAAAGAACTTTCTATGCTGCCGTTTACGCCATTCCTGTCGTAGGTGCCCTTTACCATGAAGCAAGGGCCTCCGATGATGCATTAAATTATTTTGCTGAAAAAGATGACAAAGAACAATTGGAATCTTCTTATGAACTACTTACTCCTGCTTATTCTACTTATGTTGGAGGAGCCATTGGGGATGTTGTGGCCAATCCTATCACTGCGGTAGCAGTCATACCGGGACATATCTATGGTCGTTATAAAAAAAGAGACATTGATCTGGAAATAGAGAAGAGAAAACAAAAGATCCAATTTAAGGAACCCAAGTGAATCATAGATCCGAGTTCATTCAAAAATTCAATTTAAGAAGAGACTCTCTTCAGTCTTTACTTTGTATCGGTCTTGATCCCGAATTAGATAAATTACCCAAGGTAAGTTTGGAATCGAAGGCACCATTAGTTCATTTTACAGAAACCATCATTCGATACACCCATTCTTATGCAACTGCTTGGAAACCAAATGTGGCTTTCTTTGAACGATTGGGAGCAGAGGGATACTTTGCCTTAGAACATATGGTACAAGTGATGAAGGAAGTTTCTCCTGACGTACCTATTGTAATGGATGCAAAACGAGGAGATCTTGCCAATACCTCGAAGGAATATGCAAAATACTTTTTCCAAACTCTCCAAGTAGATGCTCTGACAGTAAATCCGTACATGGGTAGGGATAGTTTGGTGCCTTATTTGGATTTAGGTGGATACATTTTTGTTTTGGGCCTAACTTCCAATCCCAGCTCTTCTGACTTTCAAAAACAGAAACTAGTGGGTAAAGATATCTTCCTATATGAAGAGGTGAGTGACCAAATGGCAAGGCTCGGCGAAGAGTATCCAAACCAAGTGGGGCTTGTGGTGGGAGGAACCCATCCATCAGAAATTCAGTCCTTACGGAAACGGCATCCAGAAATGTATTTTCTCATTCCTGGGTTTGGTGCTCAAGGTGGGGATTTAAATTCCATCGTCCAAACATCAGGGAAACGTTCACTGATCAATTCCTCAAGAGGGATTACACTTAGTACTTTGGATGAAAATTTCGGACAAGTCGCAAAAAAGAAAGCAGAGGAAGTACACTTACAAATGAACCAACTCTTTCTCTGACTGTCTAATCAGCACCAGGGAAACAAGTGAAAGCAACATTAGCCATTGTAGGTACAGGAATCGCAGGACTCGGTTCTGCTTACTTCTTAAAAAATGATTTTGATTTAACCATATTTGATAGTGCCGATTATATCGGTGGTCATACCAATACAGTCATGGTGGAAGAGGATGGAGGATCCATTCCGATTGATACCGGTTTTATTGTATTTAACCATGTCACATATCCAAACTTACTTAGACTTTTCCAAACATTGAATGTCCCTACAAAAAAATCGGACATGTCCTTTAGTGTCCAACACGACCCCACCAAACTAGAGTTTAGTGGATCGGGACTGGCAGGACTTTTTGCGCAGAAAAAAAACATTTTTCGACCTAGGTATTTGAAAATGTTACTTGAGATTGACCGGTTCAACAAATCGGCTCCAAAGATATTGGAAGATCCAAAGTATGATGATTGGGATTTGGGTCGGTATATGGAAACTTTTGGTTATGGAAAAGACATTCTCAATTTTTATTTAATCCCGATGAGTTCGGCAGTTTGGTCCACTCCACCCGATTTGATGTTAGCATTTCCGGCTAAGTCGCTCATTCGTTTTTTTTACAACCATGGATTTTTGGGGCTAAATACCCAACACCAATGGTATACAGTGGATGGGGGCTCTCATGAATATAGCAAACGAATCATAGCACCCATTAAGGACCGTTTCCGTCTGAACACAGCTGTGAAACAAGTAAATCGGACACAAGATGGTAAGGTAGAACTAGTGTTTGGCGAAGGGAAGAGAGAGGTCTTTGATAAAGTTTTACTAGCCACTCATGGCCATATTTCTGCAAAATTGCTGGGAAATCCGACGAAATTGGAAAGTGAATTACTCCCTCTCTACCGCTACCAACACAATACCGCAACCCTTCATACAGATGCCAGTGATATGCCAAAAATTTCTTCTTGTTGGTCGAGTTGGAATTACAAAATCATCGAAGGGAAAAGTGGAAAACAGGATCCTTATACCATCTATTGGATGAACCGATTGCAAAATGTATCCAAAAAACAAAATTATTTTGTGACCATCAATGACCCGGACCGTGTGGCAAAGGACAAAATCATAAAAAAAATTGGTTATGAACATCCGCTTTTTTCTGTCGATGCTTCTCTCGGACAAAGTCGTCTGCCAGAGTTAAACGAATCGGGGCCAATCTACTATGCAGGAGCTTACTTTCGGTATGGGTTCCATGAGGATGGGTTTTTGTCTGCTGTCAATGTCTCTCGAAGCATTTTAAAAAGGGATCCATGGACTTAAATTCCTGTATATATGAAGCGGACGTGTTCCATGCACGAACCGCTCCCACACCCAACAAATTCCAATATCGAATTTTCAATTTTTATTTGGATTTGTCAGAAATAGACCAGTTGTCCTACAAAAGTTTTTGGTTCTCAAGAAATCGTTGGAACTTGTTTTCGTTTTATGACAAAGACCACCTCCAATTTGGAAAAGAGAACATTTATGAAAATGTGAAGGCATTTCTGGAAGCATCGGGGGTAACCAATATTGGAAAGATATTTCTATTAACCAACCTAAGGGTACTCGGATATGTGTTCAATCCGGTAAGCTTTTATTTTTGTTATGACAAATCAGGACAACCCCTAGTATCAATGGCAGAAGTAGGAAACACGTTTGGAGAAATCAAACCCTACCTTGGATACTTTCAGAATATGAAAGGTACAATTGCAAATCCAGAAGTGTACATTCGAGAACAAAAGAATTTTTATGTCTCTCCTTTCATTCCTTTAGATTCCGAATTTGAGTTTCGATTGAACGTACCCAACGATCAATTGCAGATTGGTGTCGACTCCTTTGAAAATGGAAAACGAATTTTGACAACTTCCTTTCTTGGAAAAAAAATTCCATTTCATTCTAAATACTTATTAAAACTTTTTACCCAATTTCCATTCATCACCGTCAAAATAATAACATTGATTCATTGGCAAGCTTTCAAGTTATGGATGAAAAAAATTCCGTATATAAAGAAAGGCCAAAACTTAGAGAAACAAACAGGAGTTCCCCTTGGAAAAATCACAGAACCAGTCCCTCTTACAAGAAACGATTGATTCAGAACTTTTTACCGAATTAAAGAACAAGTCTACCTTCGAACAGTTTCCTATTTATAGGAAAATATTTTTTAAAGCAATGAGTTCCATGAAACGAGGATCATTAAGAATGATTCTTCCGGATGGAGAGCAAGTGATCATTGGAGATCCCAATTCTAACTTTGATCCGAAATTTCATTCGGCACTTGTACACATAAAAAATCCTGTTTTCTTCAAGAAATCAGTGTTATATGGTGATATTGGGTTTTCAGAATCCTATTTAACTGGTGATTGGGATACTGACTCTATTGAAAATGTGATCTCATGGTTTATATTAAACGTGGATGACAGTCCTAGTCTATCAGGTGCCAAAAAAAAATTATTTCATTTGGATTTGTTTAATTTAGGCAATAAATTCCTACATTTTTTACGTAAAAACACCCTAACAGGTAGTAAAAAAAATATAGTGGAACATTATGATTTAGGGAACAAATTTTATAAATTGTTTTTAGATCCGACGATGACTTATAGTTCTGCTTATTTTGAAGCAATTGAGGACACACTCGAAGAGGCACAAACTCGAAAAGTTGACAAACTCTGTCAAAAGTTGAAACTAAATCCAGGTGACCATCTTTTAGAAATTGGAAGTGGTTGGGGTTTTTTATCCATTCATGCTGCAAAAAATTATGGATGTCGTGTCACTACAGTCACTCTTTCTGAAGAACAATATGCTTTTGCAAAGGCTAGAATTGAGAAAGAAGGACTTTCAGAAAAAATCGAAATTCGGATTCAAGACTATCGTAAAATAGAAGGACAGTTTACTAAGATCGTTTCTGTGGAGATGTTAGAGGCAGTAGGGGACGCTTATTACGAAACCTTCTTTCAGAAATGCCAAGACCTTCTCACAAGAGATGGAATTATGGCTCTCCAAGTCATCACTTGTCCCGATTCTAGATTTACTTCCTTTAAAAATGGAATCGATTTCATTCAGAAACATATTTTCCCTGGTTCTCTTTTGCCTTCAATTGGCCGAATGAACCAAGCCATCAATCGTACAGGAGATATGTATCTTTTCCATCTAGAAGATATGGGTCTAAGTTATGCGAAGACTTTAAGAATTTGGCTAACGAGTTTTGAAGAGAATTTAACGGAAGTAAGAAATCAAGGTTATAGCGAAACTTTTATCAGAAAGTGGAGATACTACTTAGCATATTGTGCCGCTGCTTTCCAGATGAGAAATATCAGTGTCGTTCAATCAGTTTACGTTAGGCCAAACAACCTAACAATCTAAATCGATTCAGTCGGAAACTACCAGTGCCGAAGTTAAACTGGTAGTTTCCTATCCAAAAAACATCTTGCCAAGGGAAACCTTAATCTTTACTACTCTGTCTATGAGAGAAACGAAGTCAGTATTTACCTTTGATGAACCAATAGAACGATTGTGGTCGGGAATCACCGTCTACGAGGTGTTAGTCCATTGGTTGGCCGATGAGGTAAGAGGAAGGCCAAAGGTTGGTGGTGAATTCTCTTGGACATGGAAACTGGGACTTGAGGGTGATTTCACTACTCATGGAGTTTATAAAAAAATCGAACCACTCAAAGAATTGGTTATGGAATGGAAAGACCATCCTGCAGATCCTACCGGAAACATTTATTTACAATTATTATTTGAATCTTTGGGTCCAAACAAATCTCAATTAACGATTGTTAATGGGGGATTTCCTGAGGGAGAGGGTTCGGATGTGTGGATTGAAGGAGCAAAAGAGGCATGGGATGGGCAAGCCATTCACTTAAAAGGCTTTCTGAATGAAAATCCAGATATCACAAAATTTTTTAAAAAGACTTGATCTCTAAGGCCTTTCTAAAATCCTGGTAAAAGTAAGGGTTGTTAAGGAGGGTTGGAAGATGGAATATCCCGAATTGGAAACGTATTTCCAGAAATTAACTGATATAACAGACCGTATCGCAATGATGAACAATCATTTTGATGCGACACCTGAAATCGACATACCACAGTTATCTGAGTTTTCTGCTGACATTCAGTCAAAGGATTGGGAGAATACGGATAGAGAGTATTATGAACTCTTTACTAGTTATTTTACTTTTCATGTAAAAACTGTGGAAGAAATCATTCAAGAAGCACGTGAGATTCTGAACCCGGAAAACCGGGAGTATGTTAAGAAACTTGTAAGCCATGTTCGTAATGCGGATGACTGGTTTGTAAATCTTAAAAAGAAACGCAAACTCGCTCGTACACAAGTCGCTTAAACTTTTCTCTCCCTCGGTGGAAACCAAGGGAGAGTCACCTCAATTCGCTTTACAATTAAATCCATTTCCTTTCTCCTTTCAGATATGCTCAAGGCACGGTTTCTTTTTTACCCGCTTATCCTTTTACTATTTTTGTTTTTAGTTGATTCTTTATTTCGAATCCCCTATATTCAGACAATTACCAAAATAGATTTAACGGCTGTTAACTATAAAGCAAAATCAGATTTTTTAGAAAAGCTGGTTACTGAAAAACCAGGGGTCCATTCTCCAAAAACAAAAAAAATCATGTTAATTCTGGGCTCTTCCCGGCTCCTTTATTTCGATCATGATGAGCTTGTTTCTTTTTATCCAGATTGGGATATTTATAATTTATCTTCTGCTGTAACCACACCTGCTTATTATGACTTCCAACTGACAAAGGTATTGGATGCGGGGATTAGGCCAGACTTAGTCATTATGGAAACCGATCCAAACCAATTTAACCAGAACTCGGTTTTCAAAAGTTCTAACTTAACTTATAGTTTTGATTTATCTTATGTACTTTCAAACTTAGGATTATTTGGAAAAGACCATGTGTCCTTTTATTTAGGTCGCAAACTTTTTGCTGTGGGAACATACAAACCCTACTTAGACCAGATGTGGAAAAACTATAAAAATCCATATTTGGATAATGCCATTGGAATGCATCAGGCAACTTACGATTATATCCTCACCCATAATGGAAATGGTCTTTCTCCAATCGACAATTATATGGAAAAGGATTCCAATTCTTTACAAATGACGAGCCATAGAACATTGGATTGGTTATTTGCATCCTATGTTCGAAGTCCCATGCAGTTTGGATTTTATGAAAAGATTTTAGATCGTCTGCAAACAGAAAAAATCAAAACGGTGATTATCTGGCCTCTTTCATCACCTGACTTTGAAGCACTGATGGAAAAAGAACCTCTCGTCAAAACTTGGGAGAAAGAAATCGATGAAATCACATCAAATCATAATCTTTCCATTCTCAAATTAAAGAATGACCCATCATACACTTGTAATGCGTTTGCAGATGGTGGTCATGTGGCAAAGGATTGTTATCGAAGTTTGATGCGTTCTATTCTATTGGATTACTTTCGGAAGTTTGAACCGAATCATCTGTAAATTCTATTCCACAAATGGGGATTGGTCCTGAATTAGGGTTCCCTTCGATCACCGATTTTAACGAACGAGGTTTTTTAGGAATCATCATTGTTCCATCTTCGTTTGTTTGCACATACTTAACGCTAACATTGATTCCTGCTGGAGAATCAGCCCAAAAAAACACTCCTTTCGAAGGAGCTGTGACAATCCTTCCATAGTTTTTCCGCGATATTGCTGCAGAGATAGTTGGCGTACTCGTATAATAGAAGTTTGTTGATCCTTGTTTGATTGTGCCCTTTGGTGTGGTTGGATTCACTGGGTTTGTGACAATTCTTGCTAGATTTGTAGGTAAGGGGTATTTTACAAAAGCAGCAGAAAGGTTGATGGTTGTAGGTGATGCTCCATCAGCTGTAACTTGTTCTACTGAAGTAAGATTAGCGATTCCAAAACTTTGGGCACTGAGTAAGGCAAATAATCGAAAGAGTACATCAGAATTTTGAGAGCCTAGTGCAGTGGAATCAAAATTAGCAGAAGTTTTAAACAAGTTGATTAAATTACCCGTGGAGTTTGCTCTAGTGCCGCCGGCACCAATCACTGTGTTTCTAAAAAAGTTTTGCCTTTCTGTCTCTGTAATTCCTGAGATATCATAGAGATACCGCATAAATACATAAGCATAGGAATATTGTTTTAGAATGTCCGATCCGCTACTATCCCAGTCGAGTAGTGAAACTCCATTGATTCCATCAGAACAGCGTGAATCATTCACTCCCGAATAACAATCCAATCGACTGATTTGAGGACCATACCCTGCTATATCACTTGCGACTTCACTTGTTCCTTCGTTGATCCAAATTTCGTCAGTTTGGTTGGCTGCACGCATTCTTGGGTATCGAAGTAAGTGTTGGAATTCATGGGCTGCGGTGGAAGCAAAAGCATTTGGGTCGCGTGTGAGAGCGATTATGAGTTCTTTGCCATCCAAATACAATACTTCTGCATAATTGGAACGAACTCGGGAAAATAAATTGTCAGGGAAATAGTTCATAGGATCAAAGTATCCTGCCACATAAGCACTGTTTGCTGTAGCTCCATCCCGAATGTCCATAACAAGAATTTTTACTTTTCCGTCTCCGTCGATATCACTTGGTGTGCCGAAGGTCGCAATCAGCGCAGGATAAGTGATGGTATCAAAATCGCGAGCAAACTTTGCTAAGTCGTAATTAACTGATAAAGATCTTTCTTTATAAACTTCTACGTTCGTACCAGAACTTACTAAATCAACAGGGACACAGACACTCGTTTGTGTGGTTAAATCCCTGGCCCAGAGATCCGATCCGTTCACACAATTGGCTCCAATGAGTGCATAAGTTCCAAGAAGGAGCATTAGGTCGTTATTTTTTTCTGTTTGTGGATTGAGCGGGATACAATAAGATGTGAATGATGTTAAAAAGAAGAAAGGAAAAAGGATCAGTCGTTTCAAATGCATAAGTTCCTGGTATCCAGCCTTTTTTCCTTAACCTTCTTTTGGACGAATCCAAACTTTGGAAAGTCACTAGATGGTTTGTATTTTTCCGAAAAGTTAACTACTGAGAACGGTTACCTAATATTAGGAATAGAAATTTTTACAGAAAAGGGAAACTCTTTTTATAATGCTCAGGAACTTCGGTTCCAAAAATCTAGAGGTTGGGAAGAGGTTTTGTTTGTTGGCAAAGCGACAAAAGAGGGCAAGGGATTCCTCCTGGTTCCAGAAGCTTGCCAGATTCGTGCCACTGATGTTTGGGGCAAAAAAATGGCACTATTGCGGAGGTTCGATTGTGACCATTTGGAGTTTCGGCTGGGATTAGATGAATCAGGTTTTTTCATTCTTTCCGAATCCCTGCTTGGGACAAGAAAGCAAGTAGTGCTTCCTTATGTTTTGGAACATACCGTAGGCAATCCGGTAGCTGTTCGTTTTAATGCGCCGCAGATGACAACGGAAGGCATTTGGGGCTTTCATTTGAATGGACTGGGTGGAAGAAACCCAGAATGGGCATGGAATCCTTCTAAGCGTAATTGGGAGCCATTCCCAGGTTACCAATCCAAGGAAGGTTTACAATTCTACCGGTGGAAACGAACCTTTTCTAATTGACCCAGGTGTTCGTTTCAGGGACTTTCCTTTTACATTGAAAAAGATCAGAATTGGGGTCATTGCGGCTGCCGGAAAAGGAACCCGAGCATATCCCCGAACCAGTTTCATTCCAAAACCTCTCTTCGTCATAGAAGGAAAGTCCATTCTCCACCGCAATGTGGAGTTAATGGTGAAGACCTTTGGAATCGAAAAGGTCTATGTTTTAGTAGGCCACCTCAAAGAACAAATTATCTCGGAAATTGAACACATTCGTACGGTCCTACCAAAAGTAGTGATTGAACCCGTGAATTGGACGGAAAGAGGGTTAGCTTCCGATGTGGCGAGTTTGGAAAAACTGATCCATGAACCTTTTCTCACTATTCTCGGAGATGAATTTTATTACCGAACCGATCACGATATATTTTTAAAAGTTTTAAAGAAACATCCCAAAATGTCTGCATCTATTGGGGTTGTAAAAACTTCCTTACTATCAAGGATTCGAAAAAACTATTCTGTTGTATTAGAGAATGATAAAATACTAAATCTGGTTGAAAAACCAGAAAATCCTCCCAATGAACTTTTGGGATTAGGAAGTTACTTTTTTACTCCAGAGTATTTTGAGTTTTTTAAAAAAACTCCTGCCTCGGCAAAATCAGGTGTCATTGAGATAACAGATGTAATTAGTGTGTGCGT